>NZ_JBEXZD010000022.1:0-81359 GCF_040628575.1 Streptomyces sp. NPDC006393 | reverse complement strand
AACCCCGCGGTCATCGCGTTCCTGCGCGAGTACGAGGACGACCTGGTGCTGTGCGTGCACAACTTCTCGCGCTTCGCCCAGCCCACCGAACTGGACCTGAGCGCCTTCCGCGGCAGGCACCCGGTCGAGCTGTTCGGCGGGGTGCGGTTCCCGGCCATCGGCGAGCTGCCGTACCTGCTGACCCTGGCGGGGCACGGCTTCTACTGGTTCCGGCTCCGTACGGACGCCGCCACCGCGTAGCACCCCCGGTGGGGCGGTTTCCGCCGCCCCACCTGTGGGCACGCGTCAGTCACACCCGACCAGCGATTGGACGCGACGCCATGTCGGAAGCCATGTCGCAAGCCGTCACACGCTCAGTCACCACCGGCCCCGTCACCAGCGGCTCCCTCACAAGCGGCTCCGTCACCACCGGCGGCCACGGTCTCCTCGCGTCACTGGACCCGCTGCTGCGCGAGTGGCTGCCCCGGCAACGCTGGTTCGCGGGCAAGGGGCGCCCGGTCACGGGATTCTCGCTGGTCGCGGCCACGGAGCTGCTTCCCGTCGAAGGGAAGCTGGGGCTGTACCACCTGCTGGTCCGCGCCCACCAGCCGCTCGCGGCCGTGCAGGGACACGTCCCGCACCCCGGCGACTGCTACCAGCTGCTCATAGGCGTGCGCGAGGCGCTGCCCCCGAGGCTGGCGCCCGCGCTGATCGGCCACGTCCACGAGGGCCCGCTCGCCGGCCGCACGGTGTACGAGGCCCTGTACGACCCCCGGCCCGCCGAGGTGATCCTGGAGGCGCTGCGCACCCGGGCCCGTATCGGCGGCCTGCGCTTCGAGCGGCGCGACGAGATACGTCCCGACCTGGTGCCCCGCCTGGTGACCGCCGAGCAGTCCAACTCGTCCGTCGTCTATGGCGATACGTTCATTCTCAAACTGCTGCGCCGGGTACTGCCCGGCGTCAACCCCGACCTGGAGCTGCCGCTCGCCCTGGCCCGTGAGGGCTGCCCGAGGGTCCCCCCGCCGACCGCGTGGATGACGGCGGAGGCCACCGTCGAGACGGGCACCGACGAGCCGTACGTCCTGGGCGTGCTCCAGCCGTTCGTACAGGGCGCCTCGGACGGCTGGGAGCTGGCGCTGCGGGAGCTGGCCAAGGGCGAGGACTTCAGCGCCGAGGCGCGCGCGCTGGGCCGCGCCACGGCCGAGGTGCACACCGCGCTCGCCCGGGCACTGCCCACCGTGACCCTGGGCCACCTCCAGCTCCAGTCGCTCGTCGACGGCATGACCGAGCGCCTGGAGGCGGCGGCGCAGGCGGTGCCCGCGCTCCAGCCGTACGCCCCCGCCCTGCATTCCGCCTTCGAGGCGCTGGCCGACCTGGCCGCCGAGGGCGAGACCTGGACGGCCCAGCGCATTCACGGCGACCTCCACCTCGGGCAGTGCCTGCGCTCGCCCGCCGGTCAGTGGTCGCTGATCGACTTCGAGGGCGAGCCGGCGAAGCCGCTGGCCGAGCGGCGGATGGCCCAGCCCGTGGAGCGGGACGTCGCCGGCATGCTGCGTTCCTTCGACTACGCCGCGCACTCGGCGGGCGGCCCGCCCGCACCGGAGTGGGCCGAGGCCTGCCGGGCCGCCTACTGCACCGGATACGCGGAGGTCAGCGGGCGCGACCCGCGCACCGACCCGGTTCTGCTGCGGGCCTACGAGACGGACAAGGCGATCTACGAAGTCCTCTACGAGGCCCGGCACCGCCCCGACTGGCTGCCCGTGCCGCTCTCCGCGGTGCGCCGCCTGGCCGGCTCCGCCCCGGTGTGATCCCTCTGTCATCACGCACCGACCCGACCTGTCCTGTCCTGCGCCGAGGAGGCTCCACCCGTGACTGACCGCCCCCCGTCCAGCGGTTCGGACCCGAAGCAGACGGCCGGGGCCGCCGGCGCCGAGCAGCCGGCGGTCGCGAAGAAGGCCACCCCGAAGAAGGCCGCCGCGAAGAAGACGACGGCGAAGAAGACGACCGCCATGAAGGCACCGGCCAAGAAGACGGCCGCCAAGAAGACCGACGCGGCGACAGCGATGGCGACGGCGAAGAAGACCGCTGTGCAGAAGACCGCCGCGCAGAAGACCGCTGTGCAGAAGGCGGCAGCCAAGAAGACGACGGCCAAGAAGACGACGGCCAAGAAGACGGCCGCCGGGGAAGCACCAGCCACCAAGGCCCCGGCGAAGAAGGCACCCGCGAAGAAGGCCCCTGCGAAGAAGGCCGCCGCCAAGAAAACCCCGGCCAAGAAGGCCGCCGCGAAGATGTCCCCCGCCGAGGCGGTCCCCTCCGACGCCGTGCCGGCCGTGGTGACGGAGGCGGCCGGACAGGCGGCGTCGGCGGGCATGGCCGTCTCCTCCGCCGTCGGGGTACTCGACCGCGAGCGGCTGCTCAGCGGCACGCACCACGACCCGCACTCGGTGCTCGGCGCGCACCCCGTGCCCGGCGGGGTCGCCGTGCGCGCCTTCAGGCCGAACGCGCTGGGGGTGGCCGTGATCGCCGGTGACCTCCAGGTCGAGCTGAGGCACGACGGGGAAGGGTTCTTCTCGGGCGTGCTGCCGCTGCGGGACGTACCGGAGTACCGGCTCGAGGTGGCGTACCCCGGGACCGTGCAGCAGACCGAGGACGCCTACCGGTTCCTGCCCACGCTCGGCGAACTGGACCTGCATCTGATCGGTGAGGGGCGGCACGAGCAGCTGTGGCAGGCGCTCGGCGCGCATCCGATGACCCACCAGGGCGTGGCCGGCACCCGGTTCGCGGTGTGGGCGCCCGACGCGCGGGGTGTGCGGGTGGCCGGCGACTTCGACTTCTGGGACGGCACCGCGTTCCCGATGCGCTCGCTCGGCTCCACCGGGGTGTGGGAGCTGTTCGTGCCCGGGATCGGCGAGGGCGAGCTGTACAAGTTCGAGATCACCCGGCCGGACGGCTCCAGGACGCTGCGCGCCGACCCGCTGGCCCGCCGCACCGAGGTGCCGCCCGCCACCTCGTCCGTCGTGCACGCCTCGCACCACGAGTGGGCCGACGGGGAGTGGATCCTCCGGCGTGCGCAGCGCCCCGCGCACGAGGCGCCGTTCTCCGTGTACGAGGTCCATCTGCCCTCCTGGCGCCCCGGGCTGACGTACCGTGAACTGGCCGAGCAACTGCCCGCCTACGTCAAGGACCTGGGCTTCACCCACGTCGAACTGATGCCGGTCGCCGAGCACCCCTTCGGCGGCTCCTGGGGATACCAGGTCACCGGCTTCTACGCGCCGACCGCGCGCCTGGGCACCCCGGACGACTTCAAGTACCTGGTGGACCGCCTGCACCAGGCGGGCATCGGGGTCCTGATGGACTGGGTGCCGGCGCACTTCCCGCGCGACGAGTGGGCGCTGGCCGAGTTCGACGGGCGCCCGCTGTACGAGCACTCCGATCCGCTGCGGGCCGCGCACCCCGACTGGGGCACCCTCGAGTTCGACTTCGGCCGGCGCGAGGTGCGCAACTTCCTCGTCGCGAACGCCCTGTACTGGTGCGAGGAGTACCACATCGACGGGCTGCGCGTGGACGCGGTGGCCTCCATGCTCTACCTGGACTACTCGCGCGAGCCGGGCCAGTGGACGCCGAACCAGTACGGCGGCCGGGAGAACCTGGACGCGGTGGCGTTCCTCCAGGAGATGAACGCGACCCTGTACCGCAGGGTGCCGGGCGTGGTGACCGTGGCCGAGGAGTCGACGGCCTGGGACGGCGTCACCCGGGCCACCCACCACCGGGGCCCGAGCGGCTTCGGCGGCCTGGGTTTCGGGCTGAAGTGGAACATGGGCTGGATGCACGACTCGTTGCAGTACATGAGCCACGAGCCGATCCACCGCAAGTACCACCACGACGAGATGACGTTCTCGATGGTGTACGCCTACAGCGAGAACTACGTGCTGCCGATCTCCCACGACGAGGTGGTGCACGGCAAGGGCTCACTGGTGTCCAAGATGCCCGGCGACTGGTGGCAGCAGCGCGCCAACCTGCGCGCCTACCTCGGCTTCATGTGGTCCCACCCGGGCAAGCAGCTGCTCTTCATGGGCCAGGAGTTCGCCCAGGGCAGCGAGTGGTCCGAGGAGCGCGGCCCCGACTGGTGGCTGCTGGACCCGTCGTACGGGGCGGCGGCCGACCACCGGGGCGTGCTGGACCTGGTCCGCGACCTGAACACCGCCTACCGGGCGACGCCCGCCCTGTGGGCGCGGGACGTCCACCCCGACGGCTTCCAGTGGATCGTCGGGGACGCGGCGGACGACAACGTGTTCGCGTTCCTGCGCCACGACGCCGAGGGCGCCCCGCTGCTGGCGGTGTCCAACTTCTCCCCGGCCGTCCGCCACGACTACCGCCTCGGCGTCCCCGACGACGTTCCCGCCTGGCTGGAACTGGTCAACACGGACGCGGCCCGCTACGGCGGCAGCGACGTCGTCCACCCCGATCCGATCAAACCGGAACCCCAGGGGTGGCACGGCCGGCCGGCGAGCATCCGGCTGACCCTGCCGCCCCTGGCGACGGTGTGGCTGCGCCCGGCATGAGCGTCCCGCGCCCGGCATGAGCGTCCCGGGGGCTCCCCGGAGCCCCCGGAGCCCCCGGAGCCCCCCGGAGCCACGACGGCCGGCGCTACTCGCTGAACGCGGCGGCCAGGGCAGGGGGCAGCGCCCCCGTGTGCACCACACCCAGCCGCTGCGTGGCCCGCGTCAGGGCCACGTAGAGATCGCTCGTGCCGTAACGGCCCGGCTCGACGACCAGGACGGAGTCGAACTCCAGACCCTTCGCCTGGCGCGGGTCGAGGAGGACGACCGTGTGCGTCAGGTCGGGTTCGGCGCCGGCCGTGACCCCGTCCAGCCGGGCGGCCAGCGCGCGGTGCAGCTCGCGCGGTGCGATCACGGCGAGCCGGCCCTCGTCCGGGGTGAGTTCGGCGACCGCCTTCTCCACCGCGCCGGGCAGGTCGTCGGTGGCACGGGCCCAGGGCCTCACGCCCGTGGCGCGCACCGAGCTCGGCGGCCGGAAACCAGGGTTCTCCGCACGGACCACGGCGGCCGCCACGTCCATGATCTCGGCCGGGGTGCGGTAGTTGACGCCGAGGCGGGTGTGCTCCCAGCGGTCCTCGACGTACGGCTGGAGGATGCCCTCCCAGGAGCCGACGCCGGCCGCCTCCGCGGTCTGCGCCGGGTCGCCCACCAGGGTCATCGAGCGGGTGGGGCAGCGCCGCATCAGCAGCCGCCACGCCATCGGCGACAGCTCCTGCGCCTCGTCGACGATGATGTGCCCGAACGCCCAGGTGCGGTCGGCCGCCGCGCGCTCGGCGGCGCTGCGGTGGTCGGCCTCCTCCTGCCGCTCGGCGAACCGCTCGGCGTCGATGATGTCGTGCGCGGACAGCACCTCCGACGCGTCCGGGTCACCATCCTCCTTGTCCTCGAACTCGTAGGTCCGCGAGGCGTACGACACGTCCAGGACGCCCTGCGCGTACGCCACCTGCGTCTCGCGCTCCCGCTCGGCGCGGGCCCTGGCCACCCGGTCGTCCTCGCCCAGCAGCTCGGCGGCCTCGTCCAGAAGAGGGACGTCCGCCACGGTCCAGGCCCGGGTCACCGGCCGGCGGACGGCGTCCGCGTCCTCCTCCGACAGATACCCGTCCGGGTCCGCGAGGAGGTCCGCGACCAGCCGCTGCGGGGTCAGCCGCGGCCACAGCTGGTCGATGGCCGCCCAGACCTCGGGGTTCTCGGCGAGCTCGTCGCGGATCTGGGTGATGTCGGAGGCGTCGAGAAGGCTGGAGCCGTCATAGGGATCGGTGCCGACCCGCTCCGCGTACAGCTCGGTCAGCGTGTTCAGGATGTGGCCCTCGAAGTGCTCGCGGGCCACGTTGTGCGGCAGCTTCGCGGCGCGGGTGCGCTCGCGGGCCACACCCACCAGGCCTTCGTCGAGCATGAGCACCTCGCGCTCGTGCTCGACGGCGATCACCGGGTCGGGCAGCGCCTGCCGGTCGCGTACGGCGGCGGCGAGCACGTCGGCCATGCCGGCGCGGCCCTTGACGGCCGCGGCCGCGGGCGTGTCGGTGGCCTTGGCCCGCACGCCGGGGAACAGTTCACCCACGGTCGCCAGCAGCACACCGGTCTCGCCGAGCGAGGGCAGCACCTCGCCGATGTAGCCGAGGAAGGCGGGGTTGGGGCCGACGATCAACACGGCGCGCCGGGCGAGCAGCTCGCGGTGCTCGTAGAGCAGATAGGCGGCCCGGTGCAGCGCGACCGCGGTCTTTCCCGTGCCCGGGCCGCCCTCCACCACGAGCACTCCGCGGTGCGGGGCGCGGATGAGGCGGTCCTGGTCGGCCTGGATGGTCCGCACGATGTCGCTCATCCGGCCGGTGCGCGCGGAGTCGAGCGCGGCCAGCAGCACCGCGTCACCCGTCGGGTCCTCGTGACCGGTGCGGGTGGCGTCGCCGAGGTCGAGGATCTCGTCGTGCAGGGAGGTGACCCGGCGGCCCTCGGTCGAGATGTGCCGGCGCCGGCGCAGCCCCATCGGCGTGTGGCCGGTGGCCAGGTAGAAGGGCCGGGCGACGTCGGCCCGCCAGTCGATCAGGATCGGCGTGCGCTCGGCGTCGTCGGCGCGCAGTCCGATGCGGCCGATGTGATGGCTGACTCCGTCGGTGAGGTCGATCCGGCCGAAGCAGAGCGAGCCGTCCACGGCGTTCAGCGCGGCGAGCAGCCCCGAGCGCTCGGCGACGAGGATGTCCCGCTCCAGCCTGGCCTGCATGGGCTTGTCGCCCTGTGCGAGCGCGTCCGTGACGGAGGCCTCGGTGTCGCCGCGCAGGGCGTCCACGCGCACGTACAGTCCGTCGATGAATTCCTGCTCCTGCCGCAATTCACCGTCGTGAAATTCGGTGTTTGACAATTCCGCTCCCGGCCGGATATACTGTGCTCACAACGCTTCTCGGTGACTCGATTTCTCGGAAGTCATGAATCACCGAATATACGCAGAGAAATCCCCCGAGCGCAATTGCGCTCGGGGGATTTCTCGTATCTCCGGCCCGCGGCCGGCCCCTGTCGCCGACCGGCTCGACCGGCTCAGAGCACGTCGGCCAGCTCCTCCATCAGCCGCCGCTTGGCCCGCGCCCCCACCATCGACCTCACCGGCTCCCCGTCCCGGAACACCATCAGCGTCGGGGTGCCCAGCACTCCGTAGGCGAGCGTGGTCCCAGGATTCCGGTCCACGTCCAGCTGGACGATCTTCAGGCGGTCGCCCTCCTCGAAGGCGATCTGCCCGAGCACGGGCGCCAGCTGCCGGCACGGCCCGCACCACTCGGCCGTGAACTGCACCAGCACCGGCAGGTCCGCCCCGAGCACCTCCGCCTCGAAGTCCGCGTCGGTCACCTCGGCCACCCCGGCCACCTGCTTGATCATCGCTCCTGCCCTCCCGGCGCCTGCTCGGGCACCAGCTCGCACCTCGGCTCCGGCCCACCCGGAACCAGCGCCTCGGCGGCCAGCTCGGTCCGCGCCCGCTCGGCCCGCTCCAGTTGCCCGGCGACCCGCTCCCGCACCGCCCGCAACTCGCCGATCAACGCGTCCAGCTCGTCCAGCTTGCGCCGGTACACCGCGAGCGAGGCCGGACACGAGTCGCCCTCCGGATGCCCGGCCCGCAGACACTCCACGAAGGGCCGCGTCTCCTCCAGCTCGAACCCGAAGTCCTGGAGCGTCCTGATCTCCCGCAGCAGCTTCAGGTCCCGCTCGTCGTAGGTACGGTGCCCATGGGCGTCCCGCCGCGCGGGCAGCAGCCCCCGCGACTCGTAGTACCGCACCGCCCGCGCCGTGGTCCCGGCCCGCCCGGCAAGCTCACCGATTCGCATGCCCTCGACGGTACGGCTTGACGCCGACGTCAAGGGAAGCGCGAGCCCTGGCGGACCGTTCAGACCAGCACGCCCGCCGACTCCTCCACCTCCAGCAGGGACGCGCTGCGGCGTTCCTCGTCGAAGGCCCGGCGGCCGCCGCGCAGGCCGAAGAGGCGCTTGGCGACCGCGATGTAGAGGACGGCGAGGATGTTGAGGGCGAGGGTGGCGATCTTGACCGCGCTGATGTGCTCGGTGAGTTCGTAGATCTCCAGCGGGAGGAACGCGGCGGTGGCGACCACCGTCAGGTACTCCGCCCAGCGCTTGGCGTACCACAGGCCGACCGCCTCGATCAGTTCGATCAGCGCGTAGGCCAGCAACAGCCCGGCCACCAGGAGCAGGGTGGAGTGCTTGTAGCCGAAGGTCTTCTGGATGGTGCCGACGACCGGCGAGTGGTCGAGGTCGTAGTGGAAGTGCCGGAAGACGGGCCGGAAGACGTCCAGGTACTCATTGAACAGTCGGCGTACGGCGTCCTGGCTGTTGCTGAATTTCCACACCGCCACCGCGACCAGCACGATGAACACTCCACGCACGGCCCGCTCGATCGCGAGGAAGCGCAGGATGAACAGATCCCGCAGCACCTTGCCGCGCGGCACCAGCGGGGCGTTCGCGGCCGGGCCGGAGCCGTGCGGCCGGCCGAGCACGAAGTCGCCGCAGCGCAGACAGCGCCAGACCTCGCCGAGCGCGGTGTCGGCGTGCAGCCGGATGCGCAGCCGGGGGTCGTCGGGCGCGTACGTCACGTGGCCCTTGCGGGCGCACGTCCGCCGGTTCCAGTCGATCGCCATCCCCCGTGCCTCCATCTGCGTGCTCGCGCGGCCGTGCCGCGCCGGTCGATCCGGCACGGCACGGTAGTGCATCGTGGTGAGAGACGTCGGCCAGGGGGCTTTCAGTTCACCGCCGCACCGCTTTCCACCAGCTCCTTCACTTCCTCGGCCGGCTGGGCCGCGCAGGCGGTGCCGCGGGGCAGCAGCAGGGCGACGGCGAGTGTGCCGAGGCCGAGGATCACCGCGCCGACCAGGCTGGTGTGGGCGACCGCGTCGGCGAAGGACGAGCCGACCGCGTCCCGCATCTGCCCGGCACCGTGGGCGAGCTGCCCGGCCTGGGCCTTCAGCTGGGCGGCCTGCTGGGGGTCGGTCGCGTGGGCGGCCTGTGCGGCGAGGTGCCGGGCCTTGTCGCCGATGTCCTGGGCGACGGCGTATCCGGCGCCGACCGAGTCCTGGGCGGTGGACAGGGCGCTCGCCGGGAGCCCGGTGCCTGCGGTGGCGTCGGAGAGGTGGTGGGAGTACGACGTCGACAGCAGCGAACCGAGGATCGCGATGCCGAGGGAACCGCCCAGCTCGAGCGAGGTGTCGTTGACGGCGCCTCCGACGCCCAGCTCGGACTCCGGGAAGGCGCCCATGATGGCGTCGGTGCAGGGCGAGAGGGCGAGGCCGATCGCCAGGCCCAGGATCACCAGGGGTGCCACGAAGTCGGCGTAGGAGGACGAGGCGTCCACCTGGGTCAGCAGCGCCAGTGCTGCGGTGCCGCCGGCCATGCCCGCGGTGACCGTCCACCGCATGCCGACGCGCGGGGTGAGGTAGCCGGTCAGCGCCGAGCCGGCGAAGACGGCGCCCGCCAGCGGCAGCATGCGCAGGCCGGTGGCCAGGGCGTCGTAACCGAGGACGAACTGGAGGACTGAAGGGGAGGTGCTGGGTGAGGTATTGGAGTGCTCTCCCGGTTGTGGTCGGGAGACTCCGGCCTACCTTGCGGTGGTCGGCTTGACGCCTCTGCGGCGCCTGACGACTGCCCTCCCGGCAGCCGGGACAAGCGCGTGGCCCGTCCTGTACAGGTGCAGAATGTTCTGCGCGGCGTTCCAGTCGGCGTTGCCCGACCAGCCGCAGTCCGGGTTCTTGCACACGAACACGGCCTGGGACTCCCGGCCGCCTGGCGCGGTAAAACCACAGGCTGAGCAGCGCTGGGAGGTGCCTGGGGCGGGGACCTTGTGCAGGACGCCGCCCCAGCGGGCGGCCTTGTACGCCAGTATGGTCACCGCACGGCCCCATGCCTCCTGGCTGATGGAGCGGTTCAGACCGGCCTTCTGCCTGACATTCTTCCCCGGCTCGGCGACGGTGCCCCGGGCGCTCTTGGTCATGCTGGTGATGTCCAGGCACTCCACCACGATCACGCCGTAGGTGCGGGCCAGGTACGTGGTGGTCTGGTGCTGCCAGTCCTGGTGCCTGCGCTTGGCTTTCGCGTGAAGCCCACGGATCTGGTCATAGGTGGCCCGCAATCGCCCGGACGTCTTCTGCCCCGGCTTGCGACAGCTTTTGCGGTGCGCGGCACTCCGCTCCAGACGGAGCAGCTTGGCCTTCTCATCAGGATTGAGCCACTTGTCGCGGTCGGCACTCCCGTCCGGGAGACGAGCGGGTCGCCCGTGTTTCTGGTGGTTGCCATCGGAGAGGGCGAGAGGGACGCTCACGCCTGCGTCGATGCCGACCGGCGGTCCGGTGTGCGGCTCGGAGGCGGTCCCGAGGGTGGTAATGCGGAAGGCGATGTGCCAGCCCAGCTCGTCCCTGATGAGCCGTGCACCGGTGATCCGGTTGTCGGCATCGGCCTTCTTGCCCACCGGCAGGTTGCTTGTCCAGCGAAACCGAATCCGGCCGATCTTGGGAATATTGACGACGCCCCAACGGCGGTGCACCCGCTTGATGTGCAAGTCCCGGCTCTGCGGAACGTCCACGCTCATAACGGACCGCAAACGGCCCTTGAAGGCGGGTGTCTCGGCCCGGCCCTCCCTGCAGTTCTGCCACGCCCGGACATACGTCTTGAGAACCGCTTGCGCGGCCTGTGCGGGCAGGGCAGCGAGGAAGTCGATCTCCTTGCGAGCCTGGCGAATCGCCGCATCAGCGGCGGTCAGGGTGCGTTTCTCCTTCGGCATCATCTGCCACCAGGCATGCAGGCAGTTCCACAGGGTACGGGCCGCATGCGCCTGCGCATCCATGAGCCGGACCTCGGCAGGACTCAGCGCCAGCCGGGCACGATGCCCGAACTGCCGCTTCGCCCCTGTACGTTCTGTGGTCACACGATCACTGTACTGCTTGCTTCGTGCGCCCACGCTGGAATCCACAGTCTGGTGGGCTCACGGAAGAGTCACCTCGTCCGCAATCCGCACGGAGCCCTGTTCGTCACCTGATGGGGCCGTGGACGACGTTCCGATGGACGCCCACGAGTCCGGTAACCTCGGCCGCCGTCACGGTGCTCACGTCGGCGGGGGTGCCAGCCTCGCTGGCGGGGGCGCTGGTCTCGAAGCTGAGCGGCTGAACGGGGGGCTCGCTCGCGCAGCGGCGGCAACGCGAAAGAGCCGAGCGGCCGGTTCCACGCGCAGTGGACCCGGCCGCTCGGCGGCGCTCGGGACGGCCGGACGCCCGGCCCCGGTTCAAGGCGGGGCCGGGCCGCCCGACACAGGACACTCAGGCCTTGGCCAGCTCCTTCTCGTCGTCCTCGCGCTGCTCGGGGAGTTCAGCCGGGGCGCTCTCGGCGTCGTCCATCAGGCTGCTCTCGTCGAAGGGCAGGTCGCCGGCGAGCACCCGCCGCACCCGGTCCTTGTCGACCTCGCCGGTCCAGGTGCCGATCAGCAGGGTGGCGACGGCGTTGCCCGCGAAGTTGGTCAGGGCGCGGGCCTCGCTCATGAACCGGTCGATGCCGACGATCAGGCCGACGCCGTCGACCAGGGCGGGCTTGTGGGACTGGAGGGCACCGGCCAGGGTCGCCAGGCCGGCGCCGGTGACACCGGCGGCGCCCTTGGAGGCGATCATCATGAACAGCAGCAGGGTGATCTGCTGGCCGATGGAGAGCGGCTGGTCCATGGCGTCGGCGATGAAGAGGGAGGCCATGGTCAGGTAGATCATGGTGCCGTCGAGGTTGAAGGAGTAGCCGGTCGGCACGGTGATGCCGACGACCGGGCGGCTCACGCCCAGGTGCTCCATCTTGGCGATCAGCCGGGGCAGGGCCGACTCCGACGACGAGGTGGACAGGATCAGCAGGAACTCGCGACCCAGGTACCTCAGCAGCTGGAAGATGTTGACGCCGGCGACCAGGCGGGTCATCGCGCCGAGCACCACGAGCACGAACAGCAGACAGGTGACGTAGAAGCCCAGCATGATCGTGGCGAGTGCCTTCAGGGCGTCGACGCCCGTCTCGCCGACGACGGCGGCCATGGCGCCGAAGGCGCCGATCGGGGCGGCCCACATGATCATGGCGAGCACGCGGAAGACCAGCCGCTGGATGTGCTCGACTCCGCGCAGGATCGGCTCGCCCTTGCGGCCCATGGCCTGCAACGCGAACCCGACGAGGAGGGCGACCAGCAGCGTCTGGAGCACCTGGCCCTCGGTGAAGGACGACACCAGCGTGGTCGGGATGATCCCGAGCACGAAGTCGACCGGGCCCTCCTTGGCGGCGTCCGCCTGGGCGTGGCCCACGCCCTTCACGGCCTCGGTGAGGTGCATCCCGCTGCCCGGGTGCACGATGTTGCCGACGACCAGGCCGATGGCCAGCGCCACGAACGACATGGCGATGAAGTAGCCGAGGGCGAGCCCGCCCACCTTGCCGACCTGCGCCGCCTTGCGCACCGAACCGACGCCGAGCACGATCGTGCAGAAGATGATCGGGGAGATCATCATCTTGATCAGGTTCACGAAGCCCGTGCCGAGCGGCTTGAGCTCCTTGGCGAAGTCCGGCGCGGCGAACCCGACGATGATGCCGAGGACCACCGCGGCGATCACGGCTATGTAGAGATAGTGGGTGCGGTCCCGCTTTGCTGCGGGGCCGGGTCCTGCGGCGGGTGCGGCAGGTGCCGTGTCGGCTGCGCTGCTCACGAGCGGCCCTCCTTGACGACGTCGTCGGCATCACCGGCGTGCGGCTCACGTCCGGGGGTTTTCGGGGAATGCCGTGACTATCTCCTGTCATGTGAGGGCGGTCACCCTTCCGTTCATTTAGTTCACGCCAGAACGGAGAGGCAGACTGACGGCATGCGGATACCCGTCCCTTCGAGACCTCGCAGCCTGGCGGGCCAGCTCTTCGCCATGCAGGCCGTGCTGCTCGCACTCGTCGTGGCCGGATATGCGCTGTTCACCTTCGTCAGCGACCGCGGCCAGGCCGAAGGCGCGGCCCGCCGGCAGGCGACGGCGGTGGCCCGCTCGATCGCCGACTCCCCCTCGGTACGGTCCGCGATCCACAGCCCGGACCCCACCGCGGAGCTTCAGCCGTACTCGCTGAAGGTGCAGCGGGACACCGGGGTCGACTTCGTCACGATCATGAGCCCGCAGGGCATCCGCTGGACCCACGTGGACCCGAAGCAGATCGGCAAGCCCTTCATCGGCACGATCGCGCCCGCCCAGCACGGCGGGACCTTCACCGAGACCTACACCGGCACCCTGGGCCCGTCCGTCCGGGCGGTCACGCCCGTCGAGGAAGACGGGCACGTCATCGGCCTGGTCAGCGCCGGCATCAAGGTCGAGGCGATCAGCCAGCGGATCCAGGAGCAGGTCACCGCGCTGTTCGGGGTCGCGGCCGGCATCCTCGCGCTCGGCGCGCTCGCCACCTACGTCATCAACGCGCGGCTGCGTCGGCACACCCACGGGATGAACGCCGAGGAGCTCAGCCGGATGCACGACTACCACCAGGCCGCCCTGCACGCGGTGCGCGAAGGGCTGCTGATGCTGGACGCGCAGTACCGGGTGGCGCTGATCAACGACGGTGGACGGGAGCTGCTGGGGGTGGGCGGCGAGGCCGGTGAGGCGGACGTGGTGGGCAGGTCGGTGGCGGACCTCGGCCTGCCCGCGCCGCTGACGGGCGCGCTGCTGGCCTCGGCGCCACGGGTGGACGAGGTGCATCTGACCGACTCGCGCGTGCTGGTGGTGAACACCTCGCCGGTGTCCGGCGGTGAGCGCCGCGGCACGGTGGTGACCCTGCGCGATGTCACCGAGTTGCAGTCGCTGATGGGCGAGCTGGACTCCGAGCGCGGTTTCACGCAGGCGCTGCGCTCCCAGGCGCACGAGGCGGCGAACCGGCTGCACACGGTGGTGTCGCTGATCGAGCTGGGCCGCGCCGAAGAAGCGGTCGGGTTCGCCACGGCGGAGCTGGAGCTGGCGCAGGCGCTGACCGACCAGGTGGTGGCGGCGGTGAGCGAACCGGTGCTGGCCGCGCTGCTGCTCGGCAAGACCGCGCAGGCCAACGAGCGGGGCGTGGAGCTGGTGGTGTCCGAGGACAGCGGCCTGGACGACGGCCTGCTCCCCGAGACCCTGCCGTCCCGGGACCTGGTCACGATCCTCGGCAACCTCATCGACAACGCGGTGGACGCGGCCCAGGGGGCCCCGAGCGGCGCACGGGCGCGGGTGACCGTGACGGTGACGGCGTGCGCCGAGGCCGCCGAACTGGTCCTGCGGGTCGAGGACACCGGCCCCGGCGTGGACCCCGCCCACGCCGACCTCGTCTTCCAGCGCGGCTTCTCCACCAAGCCCACGGGCCCCGGCGGCCGCGGCCTGGGGCTCGCCCTGGTACGCCAGGCGGTCCACCGCCACGGAGGCACACTGACGGTGACGGAGGCCGAGAGCGGCGGCGCGGTGTTCGAGGCCCGGCTGCCCCTGGGAGACGGGCCGGAGAAAGGGGCGGGCGGAGCGGCGGGGGCCGGAGTCGGGGCCGAGGCCGGGTCCGGGTCTGGGTACGGGGTCGGGGCCGAGGCCGGGTTCGGGTCTGGGTACGGGGTCGGTTCTCGGTCTGGATCCGGGACAGAGGCTGGGTCCGGGTCTGGGTCCGGGTCCGGCTCCGGGTCCGGGTCCGGGACAGAGGCTGGGTCTGGGTCCGGGGTCGGGTCTGGGTCCGGGACAGAGGCTGGGTCTGGGTCCGGGATGGAGTCCACGTGCGGCGACGGGATCGGGGGTGGAAGCGCGTCCGCGTCCGAGGCCGAGGGCAGGGCCGAGGCCGGGTTCGGGGCCGAGGACGCGGCCGGGGGCGCGATCGGGGCCGAAGGCGTGATCGGGTTCCGGGACGGGGACTGGCCTGAGTCCGGGTCGGCGTCCGGAACCGGGCGCAGGGCCGAGGGACCGGCCGGTTCCGGGCGCGGCTCCGGGGCCCGGGATGGCTTCGAGGCCGAGGCCGGGGCTGGGGGCCGGGTATGACGGGTGGAGAGGCGATCCGTGTGCTGGTGGTCGAGGACGATCCGGTCGCGGCGGACGCGCATGTGATGTACGTGGGGCGGGTGCCCGGCTTCGTCGCGGTCGGCAAGGCGCACACGGGTGCGGAGGCCCGGCGGGTGCTGGAGCGGACCCCGGTGGACCTGCTGCTGCTCGATCTGCACCTGCCGGACGTGCACGGGCTTCAGCTGGCCCGTTCCCTGCGGGCCGCCGGCCATCACGCGGACGTGATCGCGGTGACCTCGGCCCGGGACCTCGCGATGGTGCGCGAGGGGGTCTCGCTGGGCGTGGTCCAGTACGTCCTGAAGCCGTTCACCTTCGCGACCCTGCGGGACCGTCTGGTCCGCTACGCCGAGTTCCACGCGGCGGTCGGCGAGGCCAGCGGTCAGGACGAGGTGGACCGGGCGCTCGCGGTGCTGCGCGCCCCGGGCCCCGCCGCCCTGCCCAAGGGGCTGAGCGCGCCGACGCTGGAGCGGGTGACCGGCGCGCTGCGCACGGCCGAGGAGGGGCTCACGGCGGCCGGGGTCGCCGAGGAGGTGGGCATCTCCCGGATCACGGCCCGCCGCTATCTGGAGCACCTGGTGGACTCGGGGCGGGCCGCGCGGCGCCCGCTGTACGGGCAGGTGGGCAGGCCGGAGCTGGTGTACCGGTGGGTGCCGGGGGGCGCGCCGGGACGGTAGCCGGGGGCGTCCAGCGCTGCGACTGCCGCGGCGGCCGTGCCGTGGCTGGCCGGCGCGCGGAACCTACGGAACCGTAGCTTCGTACAAGCTGTGATCCTGTGGGAACGGCCTGTAGTCACCGGCCTCGCCGGCCCCTAGCTTGTGGGCGTGCGCCGACCCGACCAGCCCAGTTCGTCCGCCGCTCCGCCGTTCAACGCCCCGGCCGCGCGGCGGCTTCGTGCCGCGCTCGGGATGGGACCGGAACACGTCGCCCACGGGATGCGGGTCTCCTACGGGCTGCCCTATGTCACCCCCGACCTCGTCACCGCCTGGGAACGCGGGATCGCCTCCCCGTCCGGCCCGGAGCTGACCGCGCTCGCCGGTGTGCTGTGGTGCGCGCCGGGCGAGCTGATCGGCAGGCCGCGCACCCTGCGCGAGCACCGCATCGCGCGCGGGCTGCCGCCGGAGGACGTGGCCCGCGCGGTCGGGCTCGACCTGCCGCGCTATCTGCGCATGGAGGACCGCGACGACTTCAGCGGTACCGAGCGGCAGTCCGCCGCGCTCGCGGATGTGCTGGAGCTGTCCCTGCCCGACTTCGTCGCCGTCACCGGACGCGAGGACAGACTCGCCGGGCTGCTGCGCAGCGCCGTCGACACCCGCTGGCAGGCCTACGTCCGTCCGGTGGGCAAGGTGGTGCCCCTGGAGCGGCGCGTGCTGGAGAAGGTGCTCCAGGAGCTGCACCAGGACTACCAGGGGCAGATGGTCGCCTCGCTCAGCTGGGGCGGGAACAGCGCCGCCGACCAGGCGGGCGACGCCGGGCGCGACTTCCTGGAGCGGATCGTGGAGCGGTTCTGGGCCGCGGTCGGCCCGTACGGCTAGAAGACCGACTCCGCCTCGTCCATCCGGTCCTTGGGGACCGTCTTCAGCTCGGTCACGGCCTGCGCCAGCGGCACCATCACGATGTCGGTGCCGCGCAGCGCGGTCATGTGGCCGAACTCGCCGCGGTGCGCGGCCTCCACCGCGTGCCAGCCGAAGCGGGTGGCGAGGACACGGTCGTAGGCGGTGGGCACGCCGCCGCGCTGGACGTGGCCGAGGATGACCGGCTTGGCCTCCTTGCCGAGCCGCTTCTCCAGCTCGTACGCCAGCGCCGTGCCGATGCCCTGGAAGCGTTCGTGGCCGAACTTGTCGATCTCGCCCTTGCCGTAGTCCATGCTGCCCTCGGCGGGGTGGGCGCCCTCGGCGACGCAGATCACGGCGAACTTCTTGCCGCGGGCGAAGCGCTCCTCGACCATCTTGACCAGGTCGGCGGGGTCGAAGGGGCGTTCGGGCAGGCAGATGCCATGGGCGCCGGCGGCCATGCCGGACTCCAGGGCGATCCAGCCGGCGTGCCGGCCCATGACCTCGACGACCATCACGCGCTGGTGGGACTCGGCCGTGGTCTTCAGCCGGTCCATCGCCTCCGTCGCGACGCCGACGGCGGTGTCGAAGCCGAAGGTGCGGTCGGTGGAGGAGATGTCGTTGTCGATGGTCTTGGGGACGCCGACGACCGGGAGGCCGGCGTCGGAGAGCATGCGGGCCGCCGTCAGGGTGCCCTCGCCGCCGATCGGGACGAGCGCGTCGATGCCGAACTGGTGGATCATGTCGGAGGCGTTCTCGCAGGCCTCGCGGAGCCGGTCGCGCTCCAGCCGGGAGGAGCCGAGGATGGTCCCGCCGCGGGCGAGGATGCCGCCGACCGCGTTGAGGTCCAGCTCGCGGTAGCGGCCGTCGAGCAGGCCGGCGTAGCCGTCCTCGAACCCGATGACCTCGTCGCCGTACGTCGTGACCGCTCGGTGCACGACCGACCGGATCACCGCGTTCAGTCCCGGACAGTCGCCGCCTGCCGTGAGAACTCCGATACGCATCGTGCTGTGTCTCCTGCTCACTGTTGACACCGGTGATCCTGTCCGATTGTTTCACGAACCCGAGGCTGCTCGGTCTTGACGGGCGCCTTATCTATCGACGGGGGTATTGTCAAGAGGGCTCCGCTCACCCCGGCGGGCGTTTTTTTGCCCACCTGGGCGACACATCGGCACACTCTCGATAAGCCGACCATCTCGGCGTACCCGATGAACGACCACCACGACGCACCTGATGAAACGGAGAGCCCGCGTGACGCGCAGCGTGTACGTGACCGGCATCGACCGCGGTGACGGCCGCCAGGTCGTCGAGCTGGGAGTCATGGAGCTGCTGACCCGGCAGGTCGACCGGGTGGGTGTCTTCCGCCCGCTCGTCCACGACGGTCCGGACCGGCTCTTCGAACTGCTGCGCTCCCGCTACCGGCTGGCCCAGGACCCGGCGACCGTCTACGGCATGGGCTACCAGGAGGCGTCCGCGCTCCAGGCCGAGCAGGGCACCGACGAGCTGGTGTCCGTGCTCGTCGACCGCTTCCACCTGGTGGCCCGGGACTACGACGTGGTGCTGGTGCTGGGCACCGACTTCGCCGACACCCAGCTGCCGGACGAGCTGTCGCTGAACGCCCGGCTCGCCAACGAGTTCGGCGCCTCCGTGCTCCCGGTCGTGGGCGGCCGACGGCAGACCGCGGAGTCCGTGCTCGCCGAGACGCGCAACGCCTACCGCGCCTACGACGGCCTCGGCTGCGACGTGCTGGCCATGGTCACCAACCGGGTGGCCCGCGAGGACCGCGACGAGATAGCCCGGCGGCTGACCGGCCGGCTGCCCGTGCCCTGCTGGGTGGTGCCCGACGAGCCCGCCCTGTCCGCGCCGACCGTCGCCCAGATCACCCAGGTCCTGGACGGCAAGGTGCTGCTGGGCGACGACACCGGGCTGTCCCGGGACGCGCTCGACTTCGTCTTCGGCGGCGCCATGCTGCCCAACCTCCTCAAGGCCCTGACCCCGGGCTGCCTGGTCGTCACCCCCGGCGACCGCGCCGACCTGGTCGTCGGCTCGCTCGCCGCGCACAGCGCCGGCACCCCGCCGATCGCCGGCGTCCTGCTCACCCTGAACGAGGAGCCGGGCGAGGAGATCCTCACCCTGGCCGCCCGGCTCGCCCCGGGCACCCCGGTCGTCTCGGTCACCGGCAACAGCTTCCCGACGGCCGAGCGGCTGTTCTCCCTGGAGGGCAAGCTGAACGCGGCCACCCCGCGCAAGGCCGAGACCGCGCTCGGCCTGTTCGAGCGCTACGTCGACACCTCCGACCTCAACAAGCGGGTCTCCGCGCCCAGCAGCGACCGGGTCACGCCGATGATGTTCGAGCACAAGCTGCTCGAGCAGGCCCGCTCCGACAGGCGGCGGGTGGTGCTGCCGGAGGGCACCGAGGAGCGTGTGCTGCACGCGGCGGAGGTGCTGCTGCGCCGCGGGGTGTGCGACCTGACGCTGCTCGGCCCGGAGGACACCATCCGCAAGAAGGCCGCCGACCTCGGCATCGACCTCGGCGACTCGCACCTGATCGACCCCGCCGTCTCCGACCTGCGGGACGCCTTCGCCGAGAAGTACGCCCAGCTGCGCGCCCACAAGGGCGTCACGGTCGAGCTGGCGTACGACGTCGTCTCCGACGTGAACTACTTCGGCACGCTGATGGTCCAGGAGGGCCTGGCCGACGGCATGGTGTCGGGGTCCGTGCACTCCACGGCCGCCACCATCCGGCCCGCCTTCGAGATCATCAAGACGAAGCCGGAGGCGTCGATCGTGTCGTCCGTGTTCTTCATGTGCCTGGCCGACAAGGTGCTGGTCTACGGCGACTGCGCGGTCAACCCGGACCCGGACGCCGAACAGCTGGCCGACATCGCCGTCCAGTCGGCGACCACCGCCGCCCGGTTCGGTGTCGAGCCGCGGATCGCGATGCTGTCGTACTCCACCGGTACGTCCGGTTCGGGCGCCGACGTGGACAAGGTGCGCGAGGCCACCGACCTGGTGCGGCTGCGCCGCCCGGACCTGATGATCGAGGGGCCGATCCAGTACGACGCGGCCGTGGAGCCGTCGGTGGCCGCCACCAAGCTGCCGGACTCGGAGGTCGCCGGGCAGGCCACCGTGCTGATCTTCCCGGACCTGAACACCGGCAACAACACCTACAAGGCCGTGCAGCGCTCGGCGGGCGCCATCGCGGTCGGGCCGGTGCTCCAGGGCCTGCGCAAGCCGGTGAACGACCTGTCCCGCGGCGCGCTGGTGCAGGACATCGTCAACACCGTCGCGATCACCGCGATCCAGGCCCAGGCCCAGAGCCCCGCGGCGCCCGCCGCGGGGCCCGCCCACTGACGTCCACGACGCCCGCACAGAGAGCTTTCGAACACCGTGAACGCGACCCGCGTCCTCGTCCTCAACTCCGGTTCATCCTCGCTGAAGTACCAGCTGCTCGACATGCGCGACGCGAGCCGCCTCGCCGTCGGGCTGGTCGAGCGCATCGGCGAGCAGACCTCCCGGCTCAAGCACACCCTCGTCTCCTCCGGGGACACCCGCGAGCAGAACGGCCCCATCGCCGACCACGACGCCGCTCTGAAGGCCGTCGCCGAGGAGCTGGCCAAGGACGGGCTGGGCCTGGACTCCCCCGAACTGGCGGCGATCGGGCACCGTGTGGTGCACGGCGGCATGTTCTTCACCGAGCCGACCGTCATCGACGACGCCGTGCTCACCGAGATCGAGCGGCTGATCCCGGTCGCCCCGCTGCACAACCCGGCCAACCTCACCGGCATCCGCACCGCCATGGCGCTGCGCCCGGATCTGCCCCAGGTCGCCGTCTTCGACACGGCCTTCCACACCACCATGCCGGAGTCCGCGGCCCGCTACGCCATCGAGACCAAGCTCGCCGACCGGTACCGGGTGCGCCGCTACGGCTTCCACGGCACCTCGCACGCCTACGTCTCCCGCAGGACCGCCGAACTGCTGGGCAAGGCGCCCGAGGACGTCAACGTGATCGTGCTGCACCTGGGCAACGGGGCGTCCGCCTCGGCGGTGCGGGGCGGCAGGTGCGTGGACACCTCCATGGGGCTCACCCCGCTGGAGGGGCTGGTGATGGGCACGCGTTCCGGTGATCTGGACCCGGCCGTCATCTTCCATTTGCAGCGGGTTGGCGGAATGTCCATGGACGAGATCGACACTCTTCTCAACAAGAGGAGCGGCCTGTTCGGTCTGTGCGGCGACAACGACATGCGGGAGATACGGCGCCGGATGGACGAGGGCGACGAGCAGGCGCGGCTCGCCTTCGACATCTACATCCACCGGCTGAAGAAGTACATCGGCGCGTATTACGCGGTACTCGGCAGGGTGGACGCGGTCGCGTTCACCGCCGGGGTGGGCGAGAACGCGGACTTCGTGCGCGCCGCCGCCGTCGCGGGCCTGGAGGGGCTGGGCCTCGCGGTGGACGGCGGGCGGAACGCCGTGCGCGGGGACGAGGCGCGGCTGATCTCGCCCGACGGCGCGCGGGTGGCCGTGGCCGTGGTTCCGACGGACGAGGAAATGGAGATCGCCGGCCAGACCTACGCACTGGTCGGAAAGGACAACCGCGACAACTGAATTCAATTGCACTCTCTCGACGGCACTCGCCTGAGCGCGGACCCGCCCATTTGTATTTTCCGCCAGCCGGAATATTCCGCAGCGAAACAAACCGATAGGATCGCCCCATGCGCCGTTCGAAAATCGTCTGTACTCTCGGCCCCGCGGTCGACTCCCACGAGCAGCTCGTCGCGCTGATCGAAGCCGGCATGAACGTGGCCCGCTTCAACTTCAGCCACGGCTCGCACGCCGAGCACCAGGGCCGCTACGACCGCGTCCGTGCCGCCTCCAAGGAGACCGGCCGGGCCATCGCCGTGCTCGCCGACCTCCAGGGCCCGAAGATCCGGCTGGAGACCTTCGCCGAGGGCCCGGTGGAGCTGGAGCGAGGTGACGAGTTCACCATCACCACCGAGGACGTCCCGGGCGACAAGCAGATCTGCGGTACGACGTACAAGGGGCTGCCGGGCGACGTCTCGCGCGGCGACCAGGTCCTGATCAACGACGGCAACGTCGAGCTGAAGGTCCTGGACGTCGAGGGCCCGCGGGTGCGGACGATCGTCATCGAGGGCGGCGTGGTCTCCGACCACAAGGGCATCAACCTGCCCGGCGCGGCCGTGAACGTGCCCGCGCTGTCCGAGAAGGACGTCGAAGACCTGCGCTTCGCACTGCGCATGGGCTGCGACATGGTCGCCCTGTCCTTCGTCCGGGACGCCAAGGACGTCGCCGACGTCCACCGGGTCATGGACGAGGAGGGCCGTCGCGTCCCGGTCATCGCCAAGGTGGAGAAGCCGCAGGCGGTGGAGAACATGCAGGACGTCGTGATGGCGTTCGACGGGGTGATGGTGGCCCGCGGTGACCTGGCGGTCGAGTACCCGCTCGAGAAGGTCCCGATGGTGCAGAAGCGCCTGATCGAGCTGTGCCGGCGCAACGCCAAGCCGGTGATCGTGGCGACGCAGATGATGGAGTCGATGATCACCAACTCCCGCCCGACCCGCGCCGAGGCCTCCGACGTGGCCAACGCGATCCTGGACGGCGCCGACGCGGTGATGCTCTCCGCCGAGTCGAGCGTGGGCGCGTACCCGATCGAGACCGTCAAGACGATGTCGAAGATCGTCCAGGCGGCCGAGGAGGAGCTGCTGTCCAAGGGCCTCCAGCCGCTGGTCCCGGGCAAGAAGCCGCGTACGCAGGGCGGTTCGGTGGCCCGTGCCGCCGCCGAGATCGCCGACTTCCTCGGCGGCAAGGGCCTGGTGGCCTTCACCCAGTCCGGCGACACGGCCCGCCGGCTGTCCCGCTACCGTGCGGCCCAGCCGATCCTGGCGTTCACCACCGACGAGTCCACCCGCAACCAGCTGGCGCTCAGCTGGGGCGTGGAGCCGCACGTCGTGCCGTTCGTCAACAGCACCGACGCGATGGTCGACCTGGTCGACCAGGAGCTGGTCAAGCTCAAGCGGTTCAACGAGGGCGACATCGTGGTCATCACCGCCGGCTCCCCGCCCGGCGTCCCGGGCACCACGAACATGGTCCGCGTCCACCACCTGGGCGGCGGCGAGCGCGACTGACGTCGCGGACGGTTCCGTACGGCGCTGAGGGCGCCCCCCGCGTTGCGCGGGGGGCGCCCTCAGCTGTTGTGCGGCTCCCGGAGGGGCTTTCGGTGACCGTCAGTCGGTCGTGTACACGTGCATGCCGGGCACGTGCAGGTTGCCGCCGAACTGGGCCGCCTGGACCACCTTCACGTTGGTGAAGTAGATCAGGGGGATGTTCAGCGGGGGCGGGCTGTCCGGACTGAAGGTGACCGGGATCAGACCGAGCAGGTTGCCGGAGATGGACTCGGTGTACATCACCGTGTCGCCGCCGCGGATCGTGGACGTCGAACCCTTGGCCGCCTGCACGTGGTAGGTCTTGCCGGACTGCTTGTCCTTCACCGTCTGGTGCAGGTCACCGATGTCCGTGCCGTCGGATATGACGTACTTCAGAACCTTCTTCACCGTGCCGTTGGCGGTCTTGACCTCGACGACGCCCTGGTAGTCGGCGCCCTTGAGGAGCAGGGAACTGGCGTTCAGGTACCACGGGTCGTCCGCCAGGGGCACCGTGTTGTCGACGCCGCCCTGGGCGTCGGTGGCCGCCGGGCAGTTCTCGGGGTCGGTGGTGGAACCCGCGGACGGGCTCGGCGACGCGGTGGCCGCGCCGACGGTGTCCTTCACGGTGTCCTTGACCGTCCCGGTGACGTCCCCGGCCGCCTTGGACGCCGTGTCGGTGGCGCCCTTCACGGTGTCCTCGACGGTGCCGGTGACCTTTCCGGTGGTGTCCTTGACGGTGTCCTTCACCGTGTCGGTGACGCTCGTGCCGGAGGCGTCCTTGGTCGCGCTCGCCGAGGGCGTGGCGGAGGCGGACGGGGTCGCCGTGGCGTCCGACGTCGTACCGGAGTCCGACTTCCCGCCGGTCAGCACGTTCCCGAGCGTGTCGCCGATCGCGCCCAGCAGGCCGCCGCCGCTGCCCGAGGTCGCCGACGGGGACGGCGTGGCCGTGTCGCCGCTTCCGGAGCCCGAGCCGGAGGTGGAGGTCTCGGGCGCGGCCTTGTCGTCGGAACCTGAATCCGACGAAGAGGACGTGTCCGAAGACGACTTGTCCGTCGTGCCGCCGCCGTCGGCGGAGGAGGACGGCGACGGGGTGGGCTTCGCCGAGCCGTCGCTGCCGTCGCCGGTCTTGGCGTCGCCGGTCTTGCCGTCCTCGGTGGAGTCACCGGCGCTCGTGGAGGGCGACGGCGTGGGCGAGGCCGTGGACTTGTCCTTGGCGCCGTCCAGCGCCGCGACGCAGTCCTTGTACTCGTCGGCCGTCAGGGTGTTGGACGGCGAGGACGTGGAGCTGTTGTTGTCGGCGAGGGCGAGCGAGGACGTGAAGCCCATCCCCATGAGGACGGCCGTCGGCATCGCCACCGTGGCTATCGCCTTGCCGGCGGGCATGTGGAACCTGGTGAACAGCGGCTTCTTGGGTGCCGCGTGGCGCGGCCCGGTTCTCACACGGGACTCGTCCACCTCAGTCCCGTGGGTCACCTCGTCAGCCGGCACTGTGCCTCCCGTTCGCCCCGTTGGCCGGGCTCGTTCCTGACAGGTCGTTCGACTCGTTGCTCGTCCCGTCCACCGCCGCGCCGGGCGCGGCCTCGGTGGCGCCGCCCCGTGCCGAACCGCTCTCCTCGGCGCCCTCCGACGCGCTCGCGCCGCCCGGTGCCCATGCCACGGCCATCGCGCCGCCGATCAGCGCGAACAGGAAGCCGACGACGAAACCGCCGAAGTTCGACACGGGGAGGGACACCAGCGCCAGCAGGATCGCCGCGACACCGGCGAAGACCCGGATGTGCTTCTGGAACCAGAGGCTGATGCCCAGGACGACCAGCAGCACACCGATGATCAGGGAACCGGCACCCGCGGTGGTGGCCATCGCCAGGGTCAGGTGACCGAGCTGGAGATGGGCGTACGGGAAGTACATGATCGGAAAGCCGGCGATCAGGACGAACAGACCGGCCCAGAACGGTCGCGTGCCCCGCCAGGCGCGGAACTGCAGCCTCCGGCGGGTGAACTGGCCGGATGCGGCAGGAGTTTCGGCGCTCATGGAAAACAGCTCCCTGGTGCGGCGTTGCTGTGGTGAGGGGTGGTACTGCGTGTGGGGGGTGTGTGAAGGAGCGGGTGAAG
Source organism: Streptomyces sp. NPDC006393 (assembly GCF_040628575.1). Classification (NCBI taxonomy): domain Bacteria; kingdom Bacillati; phylum Actinomycetota; class Actinomycetes; order Kitasatosporales; family Streptomycetaceae; genus Streptomyces; species Streptomyces sp. NPDC006393. The sequence goes on along the minus strand of NZ_JBEXZD010000022.1, from coordinate 56,479 downwards.
GTGGAACGGGCGGGGGCGCCATCGGCTCCCCCGCCCGTCACCGAGTGCCTAGTAGCACTCGTGCGTACCCGTCTTCAGCGACATCTTCAGGCCACTGAGCTTGAAGGTTCCGGCGGTGGTCGCCCACGCCGTCTGCTTCACGCCGGTCAGCGTGGCCGAGTCGGCCTGCTGGGCGAACCCGTACGGGTTCGACATCTCGCCGTTGCCCTTCATGCCCGGACCCTTGTTGGCGTCCTTGGCGGCCACACCGATGTCGATGTTGTTGAAGGTGGCGTCGGCGTTGAGGTCGGCGACGTCGATGTAGAGGTTGTCGGCCTCGACCGGCTTGTCACCGCCCGCCTTCAGGACCAGGCTCACCGAGCCCAGCAGCGGGATGTCCGGCGTGACGACGGACTGGCACATGTTGTTGATCGAGGCCTTCTTGAAGGCCGAGACCGCGACCGGGTGTGCCGTCTTCTGACCGTCCAGGGTGTAGCCCTGGTCGATCGCGCCGTACTGCTCGAACCCGGTGCCGACCAGCTTGTCGGCCGACACCTTGAACGACTGGCCGGAGACGCTGAACGACGCGGCGAGAGCACCCTGCGCCAGGGCCACGCCTATCGCCGCCGTGGCGGCCACGCTGGGCACCATGACGACGGCGAACCGCTTCCATCTGGTCCCGCCACGCACCTGGGACTCCATATTTCCTCCTTCTCGGACGTACATCTCCTGGCCTCGGCTCGCCCCCGGGTCGGCGGCGGAAGCCGGGCAGGGATGGGAGAAGTGCTACGTCCTCGGGAAGGAGAGCGCCCGCACTCGGAGGCGCGAACCGCGCCCGAATCACCGGCGATCACCCCCGAGCGACAACCACTGGTCGCGCCTGACACGCATCACGCACAACCTTGCTGGACAGGCTTCGCCGGGAAGGACGAAGACCCCCCTGCCCAAGAGCCGGCGCCACTGCCGCCGGCTCTGCTCGGTGGGGACCCAGACATCCCGCGACCCGACCGGCTGCCGGGGTACGGGAATGGACCGAGCGTCGCCGATCGTGGTGCATTCTCGCCGCCCGCACAAGGGGGTTCGTTACTGGCTAGTAACGGCCGGATAACCGCGTGGCGACGCACCGGCCCCGAACGGCGACACTCGGTGGTAACAAGGGCCGGTACAAAACTGTTGATGACTGGATAGAAGCGGGCAGAACAACGCCCTCGACTTACTCGCAGTAACAGCGGCCGCGATTACCAAGTTTTGGTAAAGCGCGGCCGCTGTGACGACTCGTCGGCAGATCTTTCACCCGGGCATCACATGCCCTGACGTTTAGCGACTGGTCAGCCGAGGGGCTTGGGAACGGCTCAGAACAGCGCCCGCGCGAGCGCCCGGCGCGCCCCCGCCACCCGGGGGTCCTCGGCTCCGACCACCTCGAAGAGCTCCAGCAGCCTCAGCCGCGCCGCGTCCCGGTCCTCACCGGCGGTGCGCCGCACGGTCTCGATCAGCCGGCCGAAGGCGTCCTCCACATGGCCGCCCACCAGGTCCAGGTCGGCGGCGGCGATCTGCGCGGCCACGTCGGCCGGCTTCTCGGCCGCCTCCTGACGCACCCTCTGCGGGTCCATGCCCTGCACCCGCTGGAGCAACTCGGCCTGCGCGAGACCCAGTTTGGCCTCGGGGTGGGCCGGGTCGTCGGCCAGTACGTTCTTGTACGCCTGGACGGCGCCGCCCAGGTCACCGGCGTCCAGGGCCTGCGCGGCGGCGTTCAGGAGCGCGTCGTACGGGCCCTCCTTGGGCTGGGGGGCCTCCTCCGCGCCGCCCGGCCGGGCGTCCGGGTCGACCGTCAGGCCGGTCAGGCCGAAGCGCTGCTCGGCGACCTGCACCAACTGGTCCAGCGTCTGCCGGATCTGGGCCTCGCCCGCGGCCCCCTGGAACAGGGGCAGGGCCTGGCCGGCCACCACCGCGAAGACCGCGGGGATGCCCTGGACCCCGAACTGCTGCATCAGCAGCTGGTTGGCGTCCACGTCGATCTTGGCGAGGAGGAAGCGCCCGTCGTACTCGAGGGCGAGCCGCTCCAGGACCGGGCTCAGCTGCTTGCAGGGCTGGCACCACTCGGCCCAGAAGTCGATGACGACCGGGACCTCGGCGGAGCGCTGGAGGACGTCTCGTTCGAAGGTGGCCTCGTCGACGTCGATGACGAGATCGGCCGGGGCGACGGCCCCTGCCCCGCCCTCCCGGGCGGCTTGGGCGCGCGCCTGCTCCGCCTTCGCCTTGGCCTCCTGGGCCGCCTTCACCGCGGCGAGGTCGACGACTCCGCTCATGGACATGTTCCGTGGCTGCATGCGTCTATCCTCCCCCGATCCACGTGCCTGAGTGAAAACGGCTGGGAAAGCCGGTTCGTTCCGGGCGCCTGGTCCCCACCGGGCGCCGGTGTGCTTGATGGTGCGTGATGCCGTTCTGTCCTGCTGTGCGGCGGTGCCGCGGTGTGGTCGTCGCTCGGGCGCGGGCTGCCGCCCACGCTTTCGATACGACCCGTAGCGTAATGGCACGGGGTGCCTTCGCGAAACCGCGCCTCGGTGATCTCCCTCACGACCGCTCACGAACGGCGGATTTCGGTCCGGTTATGGTCATGGGATGCAGAGCCGCACCTCGCCCGCCCGTGCCGGCCGCCCGCGCAGCGCCGCCGCGGACGCGGCGATCCTGGCCGCCACCCGCGCGGCCCTGGTGGAGCTCGGCTGGTCCAAGCTCACCCTGCAAGACGTGGCCACCCGGGCCGGGGTCGCGAAGACCACGCTGTACCGCCGCTGGGCAGGCAAGAACGAACTGGTCGTGGACGCGGTCGCCGAGCTTTTCGACGAACTCCGGCTGCCCGACCGCGGCAGCCTCGCGGCCGACATCGAGGGCGTGGTCCTTCAGTTCGCGGCGATCCTGGCCCGCCCCGAGGCCAAGAGCGGCCTGATGGCCGTCGTCGCCGAGTCCACCCGCGACGACGCGCTGCGGGAACGGATCCGCGCCTCGATCGTGGAACGCCAGAAACGGCTGGTTCTCGAGGGCCGCGCCCGCGCCCAGGCCCGCGGCGAACTCCCCCTGGAACCAAGCCCCCAGGAGGCCTCCCGCACCGCCGACCTCATCTTCGACGTGGTGGCGGGCGCGGTCGTCCACCGCACCCTGTTCAGCGCGGAACCGGCGGACGAGGAGTGGGTACGGAGCTTCACCCGGGTGCTGTTGCTGGGGCTGGGCTCTGCATCCGCCTAGGGCCTGTCCGGCGGATCATGGCGCAGACGCGCGGGCTCACCTGGGTCGATCGGCGCCGCCGTTTGCCTGCGCCTTGATCCGCCGGACAGGCCCTAGCTGCGGGCAGTCGTGCCTCCCCCAGTGCTCAACGCCTGGGAGGTACCCCCAGGGCGGCACGGGTGGGCGGTGGGGGTGCCCCCGCGCGAGCGCATTCGAGCGTGGGGGAGGCACCCGCACGCGCGGGCAAGCGCCCCCCCACCTCGCGCCCGCCCCCGCTCCGGTCACCTAGAAGCCCGCGGGCTCCGTGTACACCCCCCACTCGTCCCGCAGCACCCCGCAGATCTCGCCCAGCGTCGCCTCGGCCCGCACCGCCTGAAGCATCGGCTCGATCATGTTCGCCCCGGACCGCGCGGCCGCCAGCATGGCGTCCAGCGCCGAGCGCACCGCCGTCTCGTCCCGCGCGGCCTTCCGCTCGGAGAGCACCCGCACCTGCTCCCGCTCCACCTCGTGGCTCACCCGCAGGATCTCCAGGTCCCCGGTGACGGACCCGGTGTGCACGTTGACGCCGACGACCCTCTTGTCGCCCTTCTCCAGCGCCTGCTGGTACCGGAACGCCGACTCGGCGATCTCGCCGGTGAACCAGCCGTCCTCGATGCCCCGCAGAATGCCGGAGGTGATCGGCCCGATCGGGTGCTGCCCGTCGGGGTGGGCGCGCAGCCCCCGCTCCTTTATCTGCTCGAAGATCTTCTCGGCGTCCGCCTCGATGCGGTCCGTCAGCTGCTCGACGAACCACGAACCGCCCAGCGGGTCGGCGACGTTGGCGACACCCGTCTCCTCCATCAGCACCTGCTGCGTGCGCAGCGCGATCTCGGCGGCCTGCTCGCTCGGCAGCGCGAGGGTCTCGTCCAGGGCGTTGGTGTGCAGCGAGTTGGTCCCGCCGAGCACCGCCGCGAGCGCCTCCACGGCCGTACGCACGACGTTGTTGTACGGCTGCTGCGCGGTCAGCGAGACACCGGCGGTCTGCGTGTGGAACCGCAGCCACTGCGCCTTCTCGCTCTTCGCGCCGTAGACGTCCCGCATCCAGCGGGCCCAGATGCGGCGCGCCGCGCGGAACTTGGCGATCTCCTCGAAGAAGTCGACGTGCGCGTCGAAGAAGAAGGACAGGCCGGGGGCGAACACGTCCACGTCCAGGCCGCGGCTGAGCCCCAGCTCGACGTAGCCGAACCCGTCGGCCAGCGTGTACGCCAGTTCCTGCGCGGCCGTCGCCCCGGCCTCGCGGATGTGGTAGCCGGAGACGGACAGCGGCTTGTACGCGGGGATGCGCGCGCTGGTGTACTCCATCAGGTCGCCGATGAGGCGCAGGTGCGGCTCGGGCTGGAAGAGCCACTCCTTCTGGGCGATGTACTCCTTGAAGATGTCCGTCTGGAGGGTGCCGTTGAGGACGGAGGCGTCCACGCCCTGCCGCTCGGCGGCGACCAGATACATGCAGAAGACGGGGACGGCCGGCCCGCTGATGGTCATCGACGTGGTGACGTCGCCGAGCGGGATGTCCTTGAACAGGACCTCCATGTCGGCCGCGGAGTCGATGGCCACCCCGCAGTGGCCGACCTCGCCCAGCGAGCGCGGGTCGTCGGAGTCGCGGCCCATGAGCGTGGGCATGTCGAAGGCGACCGAGAGCCCGCCTCCGCCGTTGCGGAGGATCATCTTGTAGCGCTCGTTGGTCTGCTCGGCGTTGCCGAATCCGGCGAACTGCCGGATGGTCCACGTCCGCCCTCGGTAGCCGGTCGGATACAGGCCGCGGGTGTAGGGGTACTCACCGGGCCAGCCGATCCGCTCGAAGCCCTCGTAGTTGTCCCCGGGCCGGGGTCCGTACACCGGCTCCACGGGGTCACCGGAGAGCGTGGTGAAGTCCGCGTCGCGCTTGCGTGCGGCGTCGTACCGGGCCTGCCAGCGTCGGCGGCCCTCTTCGATGGCGTCAGCGTCCATACCTTCGAATTTACTAGGACGTCCTAGTAAATGTCGACGGCAGACCGCCGTACGGAGGTGTGACGTACGACGGTCCGCCGGAGTCCGAGGTCGCGGTCACGCCTCGGCGACCGCGGGCGCGGCGTCCGCGACCGTGGCCTCGAGCTCGCGGCTGACCTTGCGCTCCACGAAGAAGGCGGCGGTCGGGATGGTCCCGGCCAGCAGCACCCACAGCTGCTTGGCGACCGGCCACTTCGCCTTGGAGCCCAGGTCGAAGGCGAAGACCAGGTAGATCACGTACAGCCAGCCGTGCGCGATGCCGATGACGGTGGTGAACTTGGCGGCGCCGTCGATCTGGAGGCCGTACTTGGCGATCACGCCGAGGGTCAGCAGGACCAGCAGCACGCCGGTGACGTAGGCCATGACGCGGTAGCGGGTCAGCACGCTCTTCTTCATGGAGTCGAGCGTAACCGCCCGTTCCGGGAGATCTTGTCCCGGGTCACCCCCGGCGGTCCGCGGGTCGCTCCGCGGGCCGAGGGGCGCCGTCAGTCCTCTTCGAAGTCGTGTGCGGCGACGCGGAGCGGGCGCAGCATCGCGAAGATCTCCGCGCACTCCTCGGCGTCGTAGGCGCCCAGGCCGAAGTCCATCGCCATCAGGTCGCGGGTGGCCGACTCGACCACCTCGCGCCCCTTGTCGGTGATCACGGCGAGGGTGCCGCGGCCGTCGTTGGGGTTGGGGCGCTTGGCCACCAGGCCGGACCTGACCAGGCGGTCGACGGTGTTGGTCACGGACGTGGGGTGCACCATGAGCCGCTCGCCGATCTTGGACATCGGCAGTTCGCCGGCCTTGGAGAAGGTGAGCAGCACCAGGGCCTCGTACCGCGCGAACGTCAGTTCGTACGGCTTGACCACCGCGTCGACCTCGGCGAGCAGGATCTGGTGCGCGCGCATGATCGAGGTGATCGCCGCCATGGACGGCACATTGCCCCAGCGCTGCTTCCAGAGCTCGTCGGCGCGGGCGATGGGATCGAACGGGAGACTGAGGGACTTCGGCACGTCACCAGACCCTACCCGCCGGTCATATCCCGGTCAGCCCTGTCTCGCTCCTCGGTCGATCCCGGGGCCGATGCCGCGTCGGGCGGCCCTGGCGAGCAGCGCGCAGGACGCCGTACCCAGCGCCCCGGCCCCCGCGATCGTCGTCGTCACCCCGGCGAACTCCGCCGCGACGCCCGCCAGGGCCATGCCCACGCCCTGGATCGTCATGAGACCTGCCGTGAGCAGGGTCATCGCCCGGCCGCGCAGCTCCTCGGGCACGGCCCGGACGAACCACTGGTCCAGGCCCAGCGTGTACGCGGACCCCGCACCGGACACCAGCAGCAGAAGCAGTGAGACGGCCAGACCCGGGTGGAAGGCGCAGCCGAGGTACGGCAGCAGTGTGACGCACACCAAGGGAAGGGCGATCCGCTCCCGGGCGGCGGGCCGCAGTCGCGAGCCGGCGTACAGCTCGCCCGCGACGGTGCCGACCGGCAGCGCGCACATCAGCAGGCCGAGGCCGGTGGAACCGGTGCCGAGCGCGGCGGCGTACGGAGCCGCCAGCGCCTCGGGCACCACCGCGAACATCGGCGGCACCCAGAACAGCAGGAGCAGCAGCCGGACCCGGCGGTCGGCGAGCACCTGCCCGGCGCCCCGGAGCGAGTCGCCCACCAGGGCGCCCGGTGCGCCGCCGCGCGCCGGACGGCGCCGGGTGCCGAAGCGGAGCACGGTGGCGGAGACCAGGAAGGTGCCCACGGTGATCAGCAGCGCGTGCCGGGGGCTGACCACGCTGAGCAGCAGGCCGCCGAGGCCGAAGCCGACGAGCAGGGCGCTCTGCGAGACGATCCGCAGCAGGGAGCGGCCGAGGACGAACAGGTCGCCGTCGCCGAGGATGTCGGTGAGGGTGGCCATGCGCGTCCCCTGGAACACGGGCGACACGACGGCGAGGGCGCACCGCAGGGCGAGCACGACGCCGATGTGCGCGCCGGGCACCGTCATGAGAGCCACGCAGGCCGCGCACACCAGATCGCACACCACCAGGACCCGGCGGGCGGGGAAGCGGTCGGCGATCCCCGCGAGGAGCGTGCCGCCCACGACGTACGGCAGGAAGCCCAGTGCGAAGGTGAGGGCGCTGATCAGGGGGGAGCCGGTGAGGTCGTAGACGAGGACCGAGAGGGAGATCTCGCTGACGATCACGCCGAGGAGGGAGAGGGCGTGGGCGGCGAAGACGGCCCGGAACTCGGGGACGGCGAGGGCCTGGGCGTAGCCGGGAGCGACGTCGTGGGCGGCGGTGCGGGTCTCGGTCGGCGCGGAAGAAGCGGCGGGGCGCTGTTGCATACAGGGCAGGGTGCGGTGGGGGTGGCGCACGGCCTAGAGTTTCGGCGTCCGCCGAATCTTCGCCCCGGGGTGGGTCGCCGTCATGCCGTTCCGTCTGCACTTCGGGGACGACGACCTGCTGCGGTGCCGGTTCGCCGTGTCGCCGCTGTGGGAGACGCAGGAGGCGGTACGGACGCTGGGGCGGCCCGATCGGCACGGGTACCACCCGCACTGGCTGCGGCGGATCCGGCAGGCCGCGCGGGAGCTGGATCTGGCCCCGCTGTGGCTGCTCATGCCGTCGCGCGGGCACAGCCCGGACTTCCTGGGACCGCCACCGATCGGGCCGGCGGCCACGTTCGAGGAGGAGATCGCGGCGGTACGGGCGGCCGACCCCGCGGCGGCCCGGCGGGATCTGGCGCTGTCGCTCGCCGACACCGCCGGTGCGCTGGAGTCCACGCGCGGGCGGGCGCTGCTGGCCGATCCGGAACGCGCGGTCCAGGAGTTGGCCGATCTGATGGAGGCCGCCTGGCATGTGCTGGTCGAGCCGGAGTGGCCGCGGTTGCGTGCGCTGCTCGAGGCCGACGTGGCCTTCCACTCCCGGCGGCTGGCCGAGGTGGGGCTGGGCGCGCTGTTGCCGGAGCTGGACCGGCGGCTGTCCTGGGACGGGCGGACGCTGACCGTCGACTGGCACGGCGAGCACGGGCGTGAGCTGGGCGGGCAGGGGCTCGTGCTGATGCCGAGCGTCTTCTGCTGGCCGGACGTGATCAGCGGCTTCGAGCCGCCCTGGCAGCCGACGCTGGTGTACCCGGCACGGGGACTGGCCGGGCTGTGGGCGGAGCCGGGCGCGCGGAGCGCGTCGGCGCGGGCGCTGGTACGGCTGCTGGGGCGGGGGCGGGCGGCCGTCCTGACCGCGCTGACCGATCCGGCGACGACGACCGCCCTGGCGCATCGGCTGGGGCTGGCGCCGTCGTCGGTGTCCGCGCACCTGGGGGTGCTGCGGGACGCGGGGCTGCTCACGTCACGGCGGTACGGGCATCAGGTGCTGTACGAGCGGACGCCGCTGGGGATGGCGCTGAGCTCCGGGGACCGCTCCGGCGACTGAGCCGCTCGGGCGGCGCGTCGCGGTGCGGCCGTCCTGACCGCGCTGACCGATCCGGCGACGACGACCGCCCTGGCGCATCGGCTGGGGCTGGCGCCGTCGTCGGTGTCCGCGCACCTGGGGGTGCTGCGGGACGCGGGGCTGCTCACGTCACGGCGGTACGGGCATCAGGTGCTGTACGAGCGGACGCCGCTGGGGATGGCGCTGGCCTCCGGGGACCGCTCCGGCGACTGAGCCGCTCGGGCGGCGCGTCACGGTGCGGTCGTCCAGTGCGTCGTGGGTCGGGGCCGTGGGGGTGCGTCCAGCCCGCCGCACACGGACATACGGCCCGGAGGAATCATGGTGGGCGGAGGAGGGACCGCAGTACGCGGCGGGCTGTGACGCACCCCCACGGCCCCTTCCGCCGTCGTGCGGCCGCGGGGTTCGTCGGCTATTCGCTCTGCGCGGCCAGGTGGCGTTCCACCGTCTCCACCTTGGAGGTGAGGCCGTCCGTCACGCCGGGGCGGATGTCCGCCTTGAGGACCAGGGAGACGCGCGGCGCGCGTGCCTCCACCGCGGCCACGGCGCGTTTGACGACGTCCATGACCTCGTCCCACTCGCCTTCGACGGAGGTGAACATCGCGTCGGTGCGGTTGGGGAGGCCGGACTCGCGGACCACTCGGACCGCGTCGGCCACGTACTCCCCCACGTCCTCGCCGACGCCGAGGGGGGTCACGGAGAAGGCGACGATCATGCGTTCACGATCCCTTCGCGGCGGGCGCGGGAGGCGATCACGGCGTCCTCGGCCTCGCGCTTGAGCCTGCGCTCGGCGAAGAAGCCGCCGGTGGGCAGGACGGAGAGGACGAAGTAGAGGGCGGCGGTCTTCAGCGGCCACTTCGTGCGGTTCCAGGCGTCGGCCCAGAAGATCACGTAGAGGATGAACAGGACGCCGTGGATCGAGCCCATCACCGGTACCGCGTTGAAGTCCGTGGTCCGCTTCAGGACCGAGCAGACCAGCAGCAGGATGAAGGACACCGCCTCGGGGGCGGATACCAGGCGGAGGCGGCGGAGGGCGGTGGCGGTCTTGATGTCCACGGATCACCTTCGGTGGGAGAGACGCGCGTTTGTGAACGCGGGCACAAAGTTTCGTCCATTGTGGCAAATCGTCCGGGGATGGAGGGGAGGGGGTGTCCCCACCCGTGTCCGCCGCTACCTTCGCACCGTGGCGATGTTTCGACTCCAAGGCAGCAAGGTGCTCGCCGTCGACATGACCGGGGACGCCGTGAAGGCGAAGAACGGCTCGATGGTCGCGTACGACGGGCAGATGGCCTTCAAGAAGCTGACGGGCGGCGGTGAGGGCCTGCGCGGGATGGTGACGCGGCGGCTCACCGGTGAGCAGATGACGGTGATGGAGGTGCGGGGGCAGGGGACCTGCTGGTTCGCCGACCGGGCGTCCGAGATCAATCTCGTGCGGTTGCAGGGCGAGAAGCTGTTCGTCGAGTCGAGCAATCTGCTGGCGACCGACGAGGGGCTCAGGACGGGGACGACGTTCACCGGGCTGCGGGGCGCCTCGCAGGGCAACGGGCTGTTCACGACCACCGTCGAGGGGCACGGGCAGGCGGCGATCCTGTCGGACGGGCCGGCGGTGGTGCTCCGGGTCAGCCCGCAGTATCCGCTGATCGTCGATCCGGGGGCGTATGTGGCCCATCAGGGGAACGTGCGGCAGTCCTTCCAGTCCGGTGTGACCTTCCGCACGCTCCTGGGTGAGGGCGGCGGGGAGGCCTTCCAGATCCGGTTCGAGGGGGACGGGCTCGTGTACGTGCAGCCGAGCGAGCGGAACACGATCGCGGGGGACGTGTGACATGACCTTGCGGGAGATCAACTCCAAGATGATCGAGGCCACGGTGGTGCCGGGGCAGCGGCTGTTCAGCCAGCGGGGGGCGATGCTGGCGTACAAGGGGGATGTGTCGTTCACGCCCAACATCCAGGGCGGTCAGGGCGGGCTGATGTCCATGATCGGACGGCGGGTGGCGGGTGAGGCCACGCCGTTGATGACCGTGGAGGGCAGCGGGACGGTGTTCTTCGGGCACGGCGGGCACCATGTGCAGGTCATCAACCTGTCGGGCGACACCTTGTACGTGGAGGCGGACCGGCTGCTCGCCTTCGAGGGCACGCTCCAGCAGGGCACGATGTTCATGGGCGCGCAGGGCGGGGTCATGGGCATGGTGCGCGGCCAGGTCACCGGCCAGGGGCTGTTCACCACCACCCTCAAGGGGCACGGCGCGGTCGCCGTCATGGCGCACGGCGGCGTCTTCGAGGTGCCGATCACCCCGCAGCGCCCGGTCCACGTCGACCCGCAGGCCTACGTCGCCCACCACGGGGACGTACGCAACAAGCTCTCCACGGCGCTGGGCTGGCGCGACATGGTGGGGCGCGGCTCCGGCGAGGCCTTCCAGCTGGAGCTGAGCGGCAACGGCGCGGTGTACGTGCAGGCCTCGGAGGAGAAGCTGTGAGCGGTTACGGAACGGCCGGGCCCGTGGTGCACGACCCGATGAGCCTGCCGGCGGACGACAACGTCAACAGCTACACCTTCTGCGTGGAACTCAAGGGAAGCCAGTGGTTCCTGCAGAAGGGGAAGATGATCGCCTACTACGGGACGATCGAGTTCAACGGTGTCGGGCACGGGCGGCTGGACCGTCTGGTGCGCACCTCGTTCCATTCGCCTCTGCACGCGAGCGACTGGGTCGTGGCGGAGGGCTCGGGCAAGATGCTGCTCGCCGACCGGGCCTTCGATGTCAACTCCTACGACCTGGACGACGGCAATCTGACCATTCGCTCGGGCAATCTGCTTGCTTTTCAGCCAAGTCTCGCGCTCAAACAGTCGATCGTGCCGGGCTTTCTGACCCTGATCGGAACCGGGAAGTTCGTGGCCGCGTCTAACGGGCCGGTGGTGTTCATGGAGCCGCCGCTCAGGGTGGACCCGCAGGCGCTCGTCGGGTGGGCCGACTGCCCCTCGCCCTGCCATCACTACGACCATGGGTACATGACCGGGGTGATGGGTGGTCTACGTGCGATGACGGGCCTGGGCGGGGCCTCCGGGGAGGAGCATCAGTTCGAGTTCGTGGGAGCCGGCACGGTCCTGCTCCAGTCGTCCGAGACCCTCATGGCCGAGCAGGCCACGGGAGTGGTTCCGCACGAGCCCGGGGTACCCGGTGGCGCGGGAGTGTCCGGAAGCCACGGACCGCAAGCCGGCGCACCGCGCCTTCCCGGACAGCTCGGAGACCTCCAGCGTCGCTTCGGGCTGTGAGCGGTAGTCTGCGGAGTGTGACGGCTCGAACGCGTGCGCGCCGTCACACCACCCTCACTAGTTCGCCTTTCAACTTTTTAGGTAGACTTCATTCATGGAGACCGAGACGGCCACGCGCTGGCTGACCGATGCGGAGCAGTGCGCCTGGCGCACCCACCTGGAGGTCAACAGGCTGTTGACGTACCAGCTCGAAAAGGACTTGCAGCCGTTCGGCCTGACGATCAACGACTACGAGATCCTGGTGAATCTCTCCGAGTCGGAGGACGTGCGGATGCGGATGAGCGACCTCGCGTCCGCCACCCTCCAGTCCAAGAGCCGGCTCTCGCACCAGATCACCCGCATGGAGAACGCGAACCTGGTGCGCCGTGAGAACTGCGAGTCCGACCGCCGGGGACTGTACGCGGTCCTCACCGAGCACGGCATGGAGACCATGCGGAAGGTCGCGCCGCACCACGTGGCGTCCGTGCGGAGGCATTTCATCGACCTGCTGGAGCCCGAGGCGCTGATGGAGCTGGACAAGGCCCTCAAGCCCATCGCCGAGCATCTGCGGGGGCAGCGGGGGCGCCCCTGAGGGCCCCTGAGGGCCCCTGAGGGCCCCTGACGGTACGGAGAAGGCGGAGCCCCTGGGGGCTCCGCCTTCTCCATGTCCGTGCCACTGACCGGGCTCAGGCCTGCGTCAGGCCCTCCACCAGCTCGTCCGCCGCGCGGTACGGATCCAGCTCGCCGGCCACGATGCGCTCGGCGAGGGCACCCAGATGGCGGTCTCCGTGGAGGTCGCCGATGCGTTCGCGCAGGGCCGTGACCGCGATCGTCTCCACCTCGTGCGCGGCGCGGGCCAGGCGGCGCTCGGTCAGGACGCCGTGCTCCTCCATCCACGCCCGGTGCTTCTCCAGGGCCTCGACGACCTCGTCGACGCCCTCGGCGCGGGCCGCCACCGTCTTGACGATGGGCGGGCGCCAGTCGCCGGGGGCGCGGGACTCGCCCAGGCCCAGCATGTGGTTCAGCTCGCGGGCCGTGGCGTCGGCGCCGTCGCGGTCGGCCTTGTTGACGACGTAGACGTCCCCGATCTCCAGGATGCCCGCCTTGGCCGCCTGGATGCCGTCGCCCATGCCGGGGGCCAGGAGGACGACGGAGGTGTCCGCCTGGGAGGCGATCTCCACCTCCGACTGGCCGACGCCGACCGTCTCGACCAGGATCACGTCGCAGCCCGCCGCGTCCAGGACGCGGATGGCCTGCGGCGCGGCCCAGGCCAGGCCGCCCAGGTGGCCCCGGGTCGCCATCGAGCGGATGTAGACACCCGGGTCGGAGGCGTGCTCCGACATGCGGACGCGGTCGCCGAGCAGCGCGCCGCCGGAGAAGGGCGACGACGGGTCGACCGCCAGTACGCCGACCCGCTTGCCCTGCTTGCGGTACGCGGTGACCAGCGCCGAGGTGGACGTCGACTTGCCGACGCCCGGGGAGCCGGTGAGGCCGACGACGTACGCGTTGCCGGTCAGCGGGGCGAGCGCCGCCATGACCTCCCTGAGCTGCGGGGACGCCCCCTCCACCAGGGAGATCAGCCGGGCGACGGCCCGCGGCCGCCCTTCCCTGGCCTGGGCCACCAGCGAGGAGACGTCCTGCATCACTGCTCCGTTCACATCATCCGCGTAAAGAGGTTCGGTCGTCGGGCGGGGCTTACGCCTTCGGCACCCGGACGATCAGCGCGTCGCCCTGGCCGCCGCCGCCGCACAGCGCCGCCGCGCCCACGCCGCCGCCGCGGCGCTTCAGCTCCAGCGCCAGGTGCAGCACGAGCCGGGCCCCGGACATCCCGATCGGGTGACCCAGGGCGATGGCGCCGCCGTTCACGTTCACCTTTTCCGTGGACACGCCGAGGTCCTTCATTGACTGCACGGCCACGGCGGCGAACGCCTCGTTGATCTCGATCAGGTCCAGGTCGGAGACCTCCAGGCCCTCCTTCTTCAGGGCGTGCAGGATCGCGTTGGAGGGCTGCGACTGGAGGGAGTTGTCCGGGCCGGCCACGTTGCCGTGGGCGCCGATCTCGGCGATCCAGTCCAGGCCCAGCTCCAGGGCCTTGGCCTTGCTCATCACGACCACGGCCGCCGCGCCGTCGGAGATCTGCGAGGAGGAGCCGGCGGTGATCGTGCCGTCCTTGGCGAAGGCCGGGCGCAGCTTGGCCAGGGACTCGGCGGTGGTGTCGCCGCGGATGCCCTCGTCCTTGCTGAACAGGACCGGGTCGCCCTTGCGCTGCGGGATCTCCACCGGGGTGATCTCGGCCTCGAAGACGCCGTTCTTCTGGGCGGCGGCGGCGCGCTGGTGGGAGAGGGCGGCGATCTCGTCCTGCTCGGCGCGGCCGATGCCCAGGCGCGTGTTGTGCTTCTCGGTGGACTCGCCCATCGGGATGGACTCCCACGGGTCGGTCAGGCCGTCGTGGGCCATCGCGTCGATCATCTGCACCGCGCCGTACTTGAAGCCTTCGCGGGACTTCGGCAGCAGGTGGGGCGCGTTGGTCATGGACTCCTGGCCACCGGCCACGACCACGTCGAACTCACCCGCGCGGATCAGCTGGTCGGCCAGCGCGATCGCGTCCAGGCCGGACAGGCACACCTTGTTGATCGTGAGCGCCGGGACGCTCATCGGGATGCCCGCCTTGACCGCGGCCTGACGTGCCGGGATCTGCCCCGCGCCGGCCTGGAGCACCTGGCCCATGATCACGTACTGCACCTGGTCGCCGCCGATCCCCGCACGGTCGAGGGCGGCCTTGATCGCGAAGCCGCCGAGGTCGGCTCCGGAGAAGGACTTCAGCGAGCCGAGCAGCCGGCCCATGGGCGTACGGGCGCCCGCGACGATCACCGAGCTGGTCGTACCGGGAGTTCCAGAAGACATGAGCTGCGATCCCCTTACCGGCCTGCACAGCCGAGGAGTGAACGAGGGTTTACTTCGAATGTACTGAGGGGCGGTCGGCTCCGTCATCGGGCCGTCGGTGTGATCGCGCGCACGTTGCGTAACCACCGGGTTGGCGTTGCACTGAAACCATGCTGACGCGAATCGACCACATCGGGATCGCCTGCCACGACCTCGACGCCACCGTCGAGTTCTACCGGACCACCTACGGCTTCGAGGTGTTCCACACCGAGGTCAACGAGGAGCAGGGCGTGCGCGAGGCCATGCTCAAGATCAACGAGACCTCCGACGGCGGCGCCTCCTACCTGCAGCTCCTGGAGCCGACCCGCGAGGACTCCGCCGTCGGGAAGTGGCTCGCGAAGAACGGCGAGGGCGTCCACCACATCGCCTTCGGTACGGCGGATGTGGACGGCGACGCCGCCGGGATCCGCGAGAAGGGCGTACGCGTTCTGTACGACGAGCCCCGACGCGGCTCCATGGGGTCACGGATCACCTTCCTGCACCCCAAGGATTGTCACGGCGTCCTGACAGAACTGGTCACTTCGGCGGCTGTTGAGTCGGCTGAGCACTGACCCTCGTACATAAGGGCCGGTAGGGTTGGGGGCGGTCGTCCCTGACGCAGGGGCGGCCGGGTTCTGCCGTCGCGGCCGGGTTGTGCCGTCGTGGGCGGCGGAACCTCGCCGGGGTCCGGGTTTCGGGGGACGAGCGACGGGGCAGCAGCCCATGCTCCGCCGTTGATCTGACACCATTCCCCCGGGGGCCCCGTTCGGCGGATGGACGGAGCTCGTTTGGACAGGCTTGCGACCAGGGGACGGATGGGACCGCGCAGTGCGGGGCTACGAACGCCAGGAGCGAGAGCCGGCGGCTGACGTCGACCACCTCTCTCGGTTCGAGGCCGAGATGGATCGGCTGAAGACCGAGCGGGAAAAGGCGATCCAGCACGCCGAGGACCTCGGCTACCAGGTCGAGGTGCTGCGCGCCAAGCTGCACGAGGCGCGGCGCACCCTCATGACCCGGCCCGCCTACGACAGCGCCGACATCGGCTACCAGGCGGAGCAGTTGCTGCGCAACGCGCAGATGCAGGCCGACCAGCTCCGCGCGGACGCCGAGCGGGAGCTGAGCCAGGCCCGCGCGCAGACCCAGCGCATCCTCCAGGAGCACGCCGAGCAGGCCGCGCGCCTCCAGGCCGAGCTGCACCAGGAGGCGGTGACCCGCCGCCAGCAGCTCGACCAGGAGCTGGCCGAGCGCCGGCAGACCGTCGAGTCGCACGTCAACGAGAACGTGGCCTGGGCGGAGCAGCTGCGCGCCCGCACCGAGCAGCAGGCCCGCAGGCTCCTCGACGAGTCCCGCGCCGAGGCCGAGCAGGCGATGGCCGCCGCCCGCGCGGAGGCGGAGCGGCTGACCGCCGAGGCCCGGCAGCGGCTCCAGAGCACGGCCGAGGAGGCCCGCGCCGAGGCCGAGCAGATCCTGCGCCGGGCCCGTACCGACGCCGAGCGCCTGCTCAACGCCGCCTCCACCCAGGCCCAGGAGGCCACCGACCACGCCGAGCAGCTGCGCAGCAGCACGGCGAGCGAGTCCGACGCCGCCCGCCGCCAGGCCACGGAGCTGAGCCGCGCCGCGGAGCAGCGCATGGCGGAGGCCGAGGAAGCCCTGCGCAAGGCGCAGTCCGAGGCCGAGAAGACGGTCACCGAGGCCAAGGACGCCGCGGCCAAGGCGCTGGCGAGCGCCGAGTCCGCCAACGAGCAGCGCACCCGCACGGCCAAGGAGCAGGTCGCCCGGCTGGTCGAGGAGGCCACGAAGGAGGCCGAGCAGACCAGGTCCGAGGCCGAGCAGCTGGTCGCGGACGCCCGCGCCGAGGCGGAGAAGATCGTCGCCGAGGCCGCGGAGAAGGCCCGTACGATCACCGCCGAGGAGAGCGCCACCCAGCTGTCGAAGGCGGCCAAGACCGCCGAGGACGTGCTGAACAAGGCCGCCGAGGAGGCCAAGCGGACCACGAAGGCCGCGGCCGAGGAGGCCGAGCGGATCCGCACCGAGGCCGAGGCGGAGGCGGACCGGCTGCGCGCCGAGGCGCACGACATCGCCGAGCAGCTCAAGGGCGCGGCGAAGGACGACACCAAGGAGTACCGCGCCAAGACCGTCGAGCTCCAGGAGGAGGCGCGCCGGCTGCGCGGCGAGGCCGAGCAGCTGCGTTCCGAGGCGGTCGCCGAGGGCGAGCGGATCCGGGCCGAGGCCCGGCGCGAGGCCGTGGCGCAGATCGAGGAGGCGGCGAAGTCCGCCGAGGAGCTGCTGGCCAAGGCCAAGGCGGACGCCGACGAGCTGCGCGGGACCGCGACCGCGGACAGCGAGAAGGTGCGTACCGAGGCCATCGAGCGCGCCACCACGCTGCGCCGGCAGGCCGAGGAGACCCTGGAGCGCACCCGCAAGGAGGCCGAGCGGCACCGCGCGGAGGCGGAGGAGCAGGCGGAGACGGTCCGGGCGGACGCCGAGCGCGCCGCGGCCGAGCTGCGCGAGGAGACCGAGCGGGCGCTGGCCACCCGGCAGTCGGAGGCCGCCGAGGAGCTGACCCGGCTGCACACCGAGGCCGAGGAGCGCCTGACCGCAGCCGAGCAGGCGCTGACCGACGCCCGTGAGGAGGCCGCGCGGATCCGCCGCGAGGCCGGCGAGGAGGCCGAGCGGCTGCGCACCGAGGCCGCCGAGCGGATCCGCGCCCTTCAGCAGCAGGCGGAGGCCGAGGCCGAGCGGCTGCGGGACGAGGCCGCCTCGGACGCGTCCGCCTCGCGCGCGGAGGGCGAGGCGATCGCCGTACGGCTGCGTTCGGAGGCCGCGGCGGAGGCGGAGCGGCTCAAGGCGGAGGCCCAGGACACCGCGGACCGGGTCCGTGCCGAGGCGCAGGCCGCCGCGGAACGGCTGGGCTCGGAGGCGTCCGAGACGCTGGCCGCCGCCCAGGAGGAGGCCGCCCGGCGCCGCCGCGAGGCCGAGGAGCTCCTCGGCGCGGCCCGGCAGGAGGCCGACCAGGAGCGCGAGCGGGCCCGCGAGCAGAGCGAGGAGCTGCTGGCGTCGGCGCGCAAGCGCGTGGAGGAGGCGCAGGCGGAGGCCACCCGGCTGGTGGAGGAGGCCGACCGGCGCGCCACCGAGATGGTCACCGCCGCCGAGCAGCACGCGCAGCAGGTGCGGGACTCCGTCGCCGGGCTGCACGAGCAGGCACAGGAGGAGATCGCCGGGCTGCGCTCGGCCGCCGAGCACGCGGCGGACCGTACGAGGCGGGAGGCCGAGGAGGAGGCGGACCGGGTCCGCACCGACGCCTACGCCGAGCGGGAGCGGGCGAGCGAGGACGCGTCCCGGCTGCGGCGCGAGGCGCAGGAGGAGACCGAGGCCGCCAAGTCGCTCTCGGAGCGCACGGTGTCGGAGGCGATCGCGGAGGCGGAGCGGATCCGCGCCGATGTCGCCGAGCACGCCCAGCGGGTGCGTACCGAGGCATCGGACGCGCTGGCCGAGGCCGACCAGGCCGCGGCCCGCACCCGGGCGGACGCCCGCGAGGACGCCAACCGCATCCGGTCGGACGCGGCGACGCAGGCGGACACGCTGATCTCCGAGGCGCGCGCGGAGGCCGACCGGTTGCAGACGGAGACCATCGCGGAGGCCGACCGGCTGCGGACGGAGACCATCGCGGAGGCCGACCGGCTGCGGACGGAGACGATCGACGAGACGGACCGGCTGCGCGCGGAGACGGCCGCGGAGGCCGAGCGGGTGCGGGCGGAGTCCGTCGCCAGGGCGGAGAAGCTGATCTCGGACGCCACGGGGGACGCGGAGCGGCTGCGTGCCGAGGCCGCGGAGACCGTGGGTTCCGCGCAGTCCCGTGCCGAGCGCATCCGCACCGAGTCCGAGCGGCTGAAGGCCGACGCCGAGGCGGAGGCCGAGCGCACGCTGGCCGCCGCCCGCGAGGAGGCCGAGCGGACCCTGGACGAGGCCCGCCAGGACGCCAACAAGCGGCGTTCGGAGGCGGCCGAGCAGGTCGACACGCTGATCACGGAGACCACCGCCGAGGCCGACAAGCTGCTCACCGAGGCGCAGGCGAGCGCGGTCAAGACCAAGGCGGACGCGGAGTCCCAGGCCGACACGATGGTGGGCGCGGCCCGCCAGGAGGCCGAGCGGCTCGTGTCCGAGGCGACCGTGCAGGGCAACACGCTGGTGGAGAAGGCCCGTACGGACGCGGACGAACTGCTCGTCGGCGCCCGCCGGGACGCCACGCAGATCCGCGAGCGCGCCGAGGAGCTGCGCGAGCGCCTGACCGCCGAGATCGAGGAGCTGCACGAGCGGGCCCGCCGCGAGGCCGCCGAGACGATGAAGTCGACGGGCGACCGCTGCGACGCGCTGATCAAGGCCGCCGAGGAGCAGCTGGCCAAGGCGCAGGCCAAGGCCAAGGAGATCGTCTCGGACGCCAACTCCGAGGCGGGCAAGGTGCGGATCGCCGCGGTGAAGAAGGCCGAGGGGCTGCTGAAGGAGGCCGAGCAGAAGAAGGCCACGCTCGTGAAGGAGGCCGAGGAGCTGAAGGCCGAGGCGGTCCGCGAGGCGCGGCGCACGGTCGAGGAGGGCAAGCGCGAGCTGGAGATCCTGGTGCGCCGGCGCGAGGACATCAACGCGGAGATCTCCCGGGTCCAGGACGTCCTGGAGGCGCTGGAGTCCTTCGAGGCCCCCTCGTCCGGCAAGGACGGCGGCGTGAAGGCGGGCGCGACGGTGGGTGCACCCCGGTCGGGCGGCAAGGGGTCCGAGGGCTAATCTTGGCGTGGATTCCGGGCGTTTCGGGGGCTTCCTCCGAGGTCGTCCGGGAGCTTCCGGGTGCCCTCCGGGGGGCTTCCACCCGGTCCTTGGCAAGCCGTCCGGCGGTCAGCCACTCAAAAGAGGTGTCATTCTCCAGATCAAACACGTATCCGCTCGATGACACACCGCTTCGGCCCCTAGGATTCGACCTATCACCTCACCGGTCTCATTCGACAGGAACCCCATGAGCGACACTTCCCCCTACGGCTTCGAGCTTGTGCGGCGTGGGTACGACCGCGCTCAGGTGGACGAACGTATCTCCAAGCTCGTCTCCGACCGTGACAGCGCTCTTTCCCGCATCACCGCTCTGGAGAAGCGCATCGAGGAGCTCCACCTCGAGACGCAGAACGCCCAGGCCCAGATCACCGACGCGGAGCCGTCGTACGCGGGTCTCGGCGCGCGGGTCGAGAAGATCCTGCGCCTCGCCGAGGAAGAGGCCAAGGATCTGCGTGAGGAGGCCCGGCGCGCGGCCGAGCAGCACCGCGAACTCGCCGAGTCGGCGGCCCAGCAGGTCCGCAACGACGCCGAGTCCTTCGCCGCGGAGCGCAAGGCCAAGGCCGAGGACGAGGGCGTCCGGATCGTCGAGAAGGCCAAGTCCGACGCCTCCCAGCTGCGTGCCGAGGCGCAGAAGGACGCGCAGTCCAAGCGGGAGGAGGCGGACGCCCTCTTCGAGGAGACCCGCGCCAAGGCCGCGCAGGCCGCCGCCGACTTCGAGACGAACCTCGCCAAGCGCCGCGAGCAGTCCGAGCGCGACCTGGCGTCCCGTCAGGCCAAGGCCGAGAAGCGGCTCGCGGAGATCGAGCACCGCGCCGAGCAGCTGCGCCTGGAGGCGGAGAAGCTGCGCACCGACGCCGAGCGCCGCGCCCGCCAGACCGTCGAGACCGCCCAGCGCCAGGCCGAGGACATCGTGGCCGACGCCAACGCCAAGGCGGACCGCATCCGTTCGGAGTCCGAGCGCGAGCTCGCGGCGCTGACCAACCGCCGCGACTCCATCAACGCGCAGCTGACCAACGTCCGCGAGATGCTGGCCACCCTCACCGGTGCCGCGGTCGCCGCCACCGGCGCGCCGGCCGAGGACGAGCCGATCTCCCGCGGGGTTCCGGCCCAGCAGTCCCGCTGACGCACGCCCCGCCGGGGCCGGACGTCGTGGAGCCCCCCGCCGCCTTCCGGTGGCGGGGGGCTTTGTGCGCATCTAGCGTGGCCGCATGATCGAGCTGTCGGGGCTGACGAAGCGGTACGGCGAGAAGGTGGCGGTGGACGACCTCACCTTCACGGTGCGACCGGGCATCGTCACCGGCTTCCTCGGGCCCAACGGCGCCGGGAAGTCCACCACCATGCGGATGATCCTCGGCCTGGACCGTCCCACCGCCGGAGACGTGCGCATCGACGGCCGGCACTACCACGAGCTGGCGGATCCGCTGACGTACATCGGCGCGCTGCTGGACGCCAAGGCGGTGCACGGCGGCCGCCGCGCCTACCACCATCTGCTGTGCCTCGCCCAGAGCAACGGCATCCCCACCGGCCGGGTGCACGAGGTGCTGGAGGCGGTGGGTCTGACGGCGGTGGCCCGGAAGAAGGCGAAGGGCTTCTCGCTCGGCATGAGCCAGCGGCTGGGCATCGCGGGCGCGCTGCTCGGCGATCCGCGGATCCTGATGTTCGACGAGCCGGTCAACGGCCTCGACCCCGAGGGCATCCTCTGGATCCGGAGCCTGATGAAATCGCTGGCCGCCCAGGGCCGTACGGTCTTCGTCTCCTCCCATCTGATGAGCGAGATGGCGCTGACCGCCGACCACCTCGTGGTCATCGGCCAGGGCAGGCTGCTGGCGGACACCTCCATGGCCGAGTTCATCGAACGCAACTCCCGCTCCTACGTCCGGATCCGCACCCCGGACCGCGAACGGCTGCTCGACGCGCTGCACGGCGCCGGAATCACGGCCGTGGAGGGCGGTGGCGGGCACCTGGAGGTCGACGGCGGCAAGGCCGAGCGGATCGGTGAGCTGGCCGCGCGGCACCAGGTGGTGCTGCACGAACTGAGTGTCCGGCAGTCCTCCCTGGAGGACGCGTTCATGCGGCTGACGGCCTCCTCGGTGGAGTACCACGCCCGCACGGAGCCGCCGCCCGAGCGGCCGTGGGGCACCGGCTGGGACACGGGAACCGCGAAGGCCGTGGCCGACACGGCCACGACGACGGCGGCGGAGGGCTGAGGCATGGCGGCGACCCAGGTCATCCGGTCCGAGTGGACCAAGATCCGGTCGGTGGCGTCCACCGTGTGGACGCTGTCCCTGGTGGTGGTCGTCACCGTCGCGCTCGGGATGCTGATCTCGGCGCTGACGAAGCACGAGTTCGGCAACATGCCCCCGCGCGAGCGGCTCTCCTTCGACCCGACGCTCGTCAGCTTCGCGGGCATGACACTGGGCCAGCTGGCGATGATCGTGTTCGGGGTGCTGGTGGTGTCCAACGAGTACAGCACCGGCATGATCCGCACCTCGCTGGCCGCGGTCCCCCGGCGCGCCGCGTTCCTGGCGGGCAAGGTGGCCGTCGCGACCGCTCTGGCCCTGGTCGTCGGCATGGTCACCAGCTTCGCCGCCTTCTTCCTCGGGCAGGCGATGCTCGGCTCACCGCTGCGGACCTCGCTCGACGCCCCCGGCGTGCTGCGCGCGGTCATCGGCGGCGGGCTCTACATGGCCCTCATCGCGATGTTCTCGATGGGCGTCGCCGCGATGCTGCGCTCGCCGATGCTGTCGCTGGGCATCCTGATGCCGTTCTTCTTCCTGATCTCCAACGTCCTCGCCAACGTGTCCGCGACCAAGAAGATCGGCCAGTACCTGCCCGACCAGGCCGGCAGCCGGATCATGCAGGTGGTCCCCCGGGTCGGCGACGACACCCCGTACGGCCCCTGGGGCGGCCTGGGGATCATGGTGCTGTGGGTGATCGCGGCGCTCGCGGGCGGCTACGCGCTGCTGCGGCGGCGGGACGCCTGAGATTCCTGCCTCTCCACCCCCTCGGTTTTACTTTCTTTTGGCTGGAACCGTCAGCGCCCGGATATCCTCCTAACCCTTACGGGGGCGTGTGCCCCGCTGTCCTGAAATCCCGGGACGGGTACCTTCCGATGGGACCGGAGCATGATCGAGGCAGTCGGCCTGACCAAGCGCTATGGCGACAAGACCGCCGTGTACAACCTCTCCTTCCAGGTACGGCCCGGCGCCGTCACCGGCTTCCTGGGCCCCAACGGGTCGGGCAAGTCGACGACCATGCGGATGATCCTCGGCCTGGACAACCCCACCGCGGGCGCGGTGACGATCGGCGGCTACCCGTACCGCAAGCTGCCCAACGCCCCGCGCCAGGTGGGCGCCCTGCTGGACGCGAAGGCCGTGCACGGCGGCCGGAGCGCCCGCAGCCACCTGCTGTCCCTGGCCCAGCTGTCGGGCATCCCGGCGCGCCGCGTCGACGAGGTGCTGGGCGTGGTCGGTCTTCAGGACGTGGCCAGGAAGCGTTCCAAGGGCTTCTCGCTGGGCATGGGGCAGCGGCTCGGCATCGCGGCGGCGCTGCTGGGTGACCCGCAGGTGCTGCTGTTCGACGAGCCGGTGAACGGTCTGGACCCCGAGGGCATCCTCTGGGTGCGGAACCTGATGAAGGCGCTGGCCGCCGAGGGACGGACCGTGTTCGTCTCCAGTCACCTCATGAGCGAGATGGCGCTGACCGCCGACCACCTGATCGTCATCGGGCGCGGGCAGCTGCTCGCCGACATGAGCGTGACGGCCTTCATCTCGGCGAACTCCGCGGACTTCGCCCGGGTGCGCACCCCGGACACCGAGCCGGAGCAGCGGGAGAAGCTGAGCTCGGCGCTGACCGAGGCCGGTGGGCATGTGCTGCCCGAGCCGGACGGCGCGCTGCGGGTGACGGGTCTGCCGCTGCCGCGCATCAGCGACCTCGCGCACGAGTCCGACGTACGGCTGTGGGAGCTGTCGCCGCACCAGGCCTCGCTGGAGGAGGCGTACATGCGGATGACGCAGGGCGCCGTCGACTACCGCTCGACGATCGACCAGAAGGCGGGGCTGATGCAGCCGCTGCCGCCCGGCGCCCAGCCGCCGGTCCCGGTCCCGGGCCAGGGCCAGCCCGGCTGGTACGCCCCGCCGCCGCCCCAGCAGGGCGGTCAGCCCTTCGCCGCACCGCCGCAGCAGCCGCAGCCGCAGCCGGGCCAGGGTCCCTACGGCGCCCAGCCCCACCCCCAGCCGTACGGCGCTCCGGGTGCGGGCGCGCCGAACCCGTACGCCCAGCCCGCCGCCGCGCCCGCCGCGCCCTCCGTGCCGGCCGCCCCCGCCGCTCCACCCGCCGCGCCCGCCGCCCCCGCGCCGGAGGCCGCCGCCCCCGCCCCCGCCGTCGACACCACCAAGTCCGAGGACGCCCGATGAGCACGCCGCAGACTCCGATGCCGCAGGCCGCGCCGCCCGCCTGGGAGGTGGCGGCCGGCGGCCCGTACCCCGGTTACACCTCGCCGATCCCCGTGGTCCGTACGCACCTGGGGCACGCCCTCGCCTCGGAGTGGACGAAGATCAAGTCGGTGCGCTCCACCATGTGGACGCTCGGTGTGTTCGTCCTGCTCGTGCTCGGGATCGGGCTGCTGACCGGTCTGGTGATCGCCAACTCCTCGTCGGACCTCTCCGGTGACGAGAACCCGCTGTCGCTGGGCTTCTTCGGGCTGCTGCTCGGCAGCATCTGCCTCATCACGCTCGGCGTGCTGACCACGGCCTCCGAGTACGGCACCGGCATGATCCGCACGACGATGACGGCGTGCCCCAGCCGGGGGCGGGTGCTCGCGGCGAAGGCGCTGGTGTTCTTCCTGGTCGCCTTCACGATCACGCTGGTGTCCACGGCGCTGGTCGCCTTCCTCCAGATGGCCCTGCTGGAAGGCAGTGGGGCCCGGCAGCCGACCGGGGCGGAGTGGTTCAAGGGCACGGTCGGCGTCAGCCTCTACATGGCCCTGCTCGGGCTTGTCTCGCTGCTCGTCGGCTCGGTGCTGCGGCACTCGGCGGGCGGCATCACCATCATGATCGGTGTGGTCCTCGCCCCGCTGGTGATCGCGCTGTTCATGTTCACGCAGTCGCTGGAGAAGGTGCGCCAGGCCCTGTTCGAGTACTCCATCCCGAACCAGTTGAGCGTGTTCTACTCCAACTCCCTGAGCCGCTCCGGCCCTTCGGGCTGGGACCCGCTGTGGATCATCCTGGGCGCGACGGTGGTCGCCGCCGCCGGCGCCTGGGCGCTCCTGCAGAAGCGGGACGTCTAGAACGAACCGGACATTCAGGGCCGGTTCAGAACCTCGGCGCGTCACGGGACCGCCGCACCCGCGTGGTGCGGCGGTCCCTCGCGTTCCAGCAGGCCTTGTGCCAGTGCCGGCGGTCGTCCACCCCGGCGTGCTCGGGCCAGGCCACCACGTGCGGGACGCCCGAGCCGATCACCTGGTCGCAGCCCGGGCAGCGGTAGGTCTTGCCCGCCGCGCTGGCGCCCGCGACATGGCGCACGCTCCACTCCTCGCCCTGCCAGCTCTCCGTGGACTGCCAGCCGCCGTAACGGCTCGCCGCGTCGTCCTCGGCGCTCCGGCCGGACGAGCCGGCTCCCTTGGGGCGGTTGCGACGCGGCGACACGGGACACCTCACCGGGTTCTGCTGAAGGACGGGTTCACCTCCAGCGTACGCGGCGCCGACAGGGGCGTACGTCAGGATCCGCCACGATCTGAATACCCGGCCAAATCCTGTCAACCCGCCCTCAAGGACGTCCGATTCCGCAGACAATCCGGAAATCCCTTCGCCAGGCCGTGTCCTCGTCACGTGTCGTGCGGTTATGCCCGGTGGGGGAGCTCCGCGTCGGAGCCGAGGAAGCAGGAAAAAGCAATGCGTGTAGGAAGTTTCGTGTTGGCCGCCCAGTTCCCGGGCCAGGGCCAGGGGGAGGCGCTGCACCGCGCGGTCCGTACGGCCGAGGTCGCCGAGGAGGCGGGGCTGGACGCGGTCTGGCTGGCCGAGCACCACTTCGTACCGTACGGGACGTGCCCGTCGGCCATCACCCTGGCCGCGCTGCTGCTCGGCCGTACCCGCAGGCTGAGGGTGGGGACGGCGGTCAGCGTGCTGCCCACCGTCCACCCGGTGGCGCTCGGCGAGCAGGCCGCGCTGCTGCACGTGACGAGCGGCGGCCGGTTCTCGCTGGGTGTGGGACGCGGCGGGCCGTGGGTCGACCTGGAGGTGTTCGGGACCGGTCTCGAGGCGTACGAGAAGGGGTTCCCGGAATCACTCGATCTGCTGGTCCGCTGGCTGCGCGACGCGTCGGTGTCGGCCTCGGGGGAACGATTCAGCTTCCGGGAGGTCCCCGTCGTGCCCCGCCCCTCCGAGGCGCTGCACGAGGTCCCGGGCCCCGAGGTCGTCGTCGCCTGCACCTCCCCGGCTAGCGTGCGGCTGGCCGCCGAGCGCGGTTTGCCCATGCTCCTCGGGATGCACGTCGGGGACGAGGAGAAGGCCGAGATGGTCGCCCTGTGGCGGCGCTGCGCGCGGGCGGCCGGACGGTCCGGGGAGGAGATCCGGGACGCCGCGCATGTCTCCGCCGGCGTCTGCCAGATCGCGGACCGGCGCACGGACGCGGCCGAGACCCTGCTGAAAGCGATGCCGGGCTGGCTGAAACAGGGGCTGGACGCGCATGTCACGGTGGACGGCCGCAGCCGCCGGATGCGCGATCCGCTGGCCTACACGGAACTGCTCTGCGGGCTGCACCCCGTGGGCACCCCGCGCCTGTGCGCCGACCGGCTGGCGGCGACCGCCGAGCGGACCGGCGTCTCCCGGTTCGCCCTGCTCGTCGAGGGCTCCGGCGACCTCGCGGCGACCGAGGAGAACGTACGCCGGCTCGGCGCCGAGGTACTCCCCCACCTCGGCTGAGCCGGCGGCCGTCACCGGAGGGCCTGCCGCCCCGGCACTGAATGCACCTCCCGCGTGCGGGGCGGCAAGCGGACGACTGCCCCGTCAGCAGTCCCTGAGCTCCGGTGACTGGTTGAGCAGCTGGGCGCGCACCGACGTGAACTTCGCCAGCCTCTCGTCGGCCGAGGCGTCCAGCGGGAAGACCGCCACCCGGTGGCAGTTCTGGAAGGCCAGCCGGACACCGAAGTGCCGCTGGAGCGCGCCCCGTATGGCGTCACTCGCGAGCGCACGCAGCAGCTGACCGCGATGCTGCTCACTCGGCGGCGGCGTCTGGTTGTCGGCGAACTCTCCGCCGTCCACCTTCAGCTGGGCCACCAGGGAGCTGATCATCTCCCATGCGTAGGGCAGGGAGGTCCGGACGCAGTCGACGAATTCAGCTTCGTCGACCTCGCCTCGCTCGGCCTGTTCGAGTAGGGCCGGTGAGACGTCGAGCGACATGGGTTCTCCTCTCGCACCCCCGGTGAGCAGGGGTTGCCGGACAGATAAGGGAGTGGGCGATACCGAACACGGTGCGTACACACATCGCGACCTCCCGTTCTCTACGGTAGGCAACGAAACGAGGCCCCACCAGGCGAATGCACGTACAGACAGGGCGGGTTGGGCACACAATCGGCCATAAGTGAACACGGGTGATCCAGGGAAAAATGGGACGAGCCACAAGGGGCCGGTCAACCGCCGGGAAGGGGGTCCCGGTGACCGAATCGCGCGCGGCCCGGTGCGTCGAGTAGCGTTGCGGACCATGCGTCTCGTCATTGCCCGCTGCTCCGTCGACTACGCGGGCCGGCTCACCGCCCACCTCCCGTCAGCGCCCCGCCTGATCCTGGTCAAGGCGGACGGCAGCGTCTCGATCCACGCGGACGACCGCGCCTACAAGCCCCTGAACTGGATGTCGCCGCCGTGCACGCTGAAGGAGGGCACCGGTGACGAAGAGGGCGTGTGGACCGTCGTCAACAAGGCGGGAGAGAAGCTCATCATCACGATGGAGGAGGTCCTGCACGACTCCTCGCACGAACTCGGCGTGGATCCGGGGCTGATCAAGGACGGCGTGGAGGCGCACCTCCAGGAGCTGCTCGCCGACCGCATCGAGACGCTCGGCCAGGGCTACACGCTCATCCGGCGCGAGTACATGACGGCGATCGGCCCGGTGGACATCCTGTGCCGGGACGGCGAGGGGCAGACCGTCGCCGTGGAGATCAAGCGGCGCGGCGAGATCGACGGCGTGGAGCAGCTCACCCGCTATCTGGAGCTGCTGAACCGCGACCCGCATCTCGCCCCGGTGCGCGGCATCTTCGCCGCGCAGGAGATCAAGCCGCAGGCCCGGGTGCTGGCCACCGACCGCGGCATCGGCTGCCAGGTGCTGGACTACGACGCGCTGCGCGGCATCGAGGACGACAAGCTGCGGCTGTTCTGAGAGCGGCGGCCGTCCGGCACACGGCGGAGGGGCCCGACCCGGGTGACACGGGTCGGGCCCCTCCTCCTTGTGCCTCAGATCACCGAGCCGGAACCGCTGCTCGGGGAGCCGGACTCCGCGTCGCCGCCCGCCGAGCCGCTGGACGTGGCGGGGGCGCTGGAGGTGGCGGTGCGGGTGGGGGCGGAGCCGCCGGCCGAGTCGGAGGTCTCCGGGGTCGTGCTCGAGGTCTCGGACTGCGACGGCGTCATGGTCGGTGCCGACTTCGACGGGGAGGCCGAAGGCGACGGGGACGACGTCGACGGCGACGTGGACGGCTTCGTGGGGGTCGACTCCGTCGGAGTCGGCGAGGTCGGCGGCCTGTTCGACGTGCTGCCCCCGCTCCCCGGCCGCTTCGTCCCGCTCGGATCGTCCGACGGCCCGGTGGTGCCGGCCGGCGGGGTCGGGTCGTCCGATGTGCCGTAGGTGCCGTCGGGGCCCGGGTTGGTGGGGCTGCTGGTGGTGCCGGGCGTGGTGGCGCGGCCGGTGCCGGTGTCGCCGCCGCCGTTCTGCGGGGTGTCGGCGTCCAGGCTGCCGTCGTCCGTGCCCTGGCTGGCGGACGGGTTGACGCCGACGTTGTCGGAGGGGTCGTTGGCGTCGTTGTGGGAGGTGGCGCCGAGCGTCACCACCGTGCCGAGGACGGCCGCGAGCAGCGCGCCCGCGCCCGCCGCGACCAGGTTGCGCCGGGCCAGGCCCTTGAGCCCGACCCGGTGTTTCGCCGGGGCGTCCGGTGAGGAGGCGTACGACGACGCGTATGTGCCGGAGGCCGAGCCCGCGGCCGAGGGCTGGTAGGTGACGAGTGTGGTGGTCTCGTCACCGGGCTTCCGGAGCGCCGGGAACGGGGAGGGGACGCCGCCGGGCGGCGAGGCGGACTCCTCGGTGCGGGCGTCGGGCACCTCGTCCCCGGCCATCGCGCCGAGGCCCGGCAGGGCGGCCGGACCCGGGGTCGTGCCGGAGCGGTCGGCGACCAGGGCGAGGGCGCGACGGCCGGCGACGGTGCCGCGCTTGTCGGCGAGGGCGCCGCGCAGCCCGATGGACGCCTCCAGTTCGGCGCGGGCCCGGTCCAGCAGGCCGCCGCAGAGCGCGACTATGCCCAGCTCGTGGTGGAAGTAGGCCTGGTCGGCGACCTCGCCGGAGAGCCGGGAGGCCTCCGTGCCGAAGCGCAGCGCGCGTTCCCAGGCGCCCCAGTTGAGGCCCGCGGCGAACGCGGGGGCGGCGGTGCGGGCGAGCCGGACGGCGATGCTCTCCTCGCCCTCGCCGGGCGCGGTGGTGGCGGGGACGAGCACGGCCAGCGCGGCGAGGACGGCGTCGGCCTCGGCGGCGACCCGCTCGGGCGTGACCGAGGGGTGGCCGGCCCACCAGGCGTAGTGCTGGGCGGCGGTGCGGGCCTGTTCCTCGGCGTCGTCGCCGTATCCGGCGGCCTCCAGCTGGGTGAGGACCCCGGCGGCGAGCCGGTGGCGGGAGCCGGCCGGGGAGACCAGGCCGCAGCCCGCCAGCTCGGCCAGCGCGGCGTCGGCGTGGGTGTCGCCGACCAGCGCGGGCAGGTGGGCCTGGTGGGGCACCTCGCCGCCGAGTGCGACGGCGAAGCGCAGGGTGGCGCGGGCGGAGGCGCTGAGCCGGGAGGCGAGCAGCGGGGCGGGCGCGGCGGCCTCGCCGAGCGAGGGCAGGGGCACGTCGTCGCCGCCCCCGTCGTAGGGGCCGTCCGTGGGCGGGGTGTCGGCGAAGACGCCGAACTCCTCGACGGCGTCGGTGCCGGCCCGCAGCCGGTCGCGCTGGCGCAGCAGGGCGCCGGCCTGGACGAACCGCAGGGGCAGGCCCTCGGACTCGAACCAGAGGTCGCCGGCCCAGTTGGCCTCTTCCTCGGTGAGCACCCGGCCGACGCCGCGCTCGATGAGCTCGACTCCGGCGGCCCGGTCGAGACCGCCGAGGAAGACCTCCTCGACCGCGGACTCGGCGGACGGCGCCGGCACGTCGGGGGTGGCGGCGATCAGGAAGGCGCACTCGGGCGTGGCCTCGAGGAGTTCGTCCAGGGCGCTGCCGCCGAACTCGATGTCGTCCAGGACGACGACCGCGCCGATCTCACGGACGTGGTCGAGCAGTTCGTCCCGGCCCGGGCGGTGCCGGGGTGCGTCGTGCACGGCGTGGAAGAGGTCGTGCAGCAGGTCGGTGACCGTGCGGCGGTGGCCGGTGAGGCGGACGACGCCGTCGGGGGCGAGGTCCACGCAGTCCTCGGCGACCAGGTCGAGAAGGCTGGTGCGGCCGGAGCCGCCGGGTCCGGTCAGGCGCACGGAGCGGCCCCGGGCGAGCAGCCGGACGAGCCGCTCGCGTTCGTCCTGGCGCTCCAGCAGCGGCTCCGCGGACGGGGCGGGTCCCGGTGGGACGGGCGGCCTGGCCGCGCGGTCGGCGTCGGCGCGCTCGGCCGCCGTGTACCGGGGCGCCCGGTCCGGGCGTTCGCCGGGCGGGCACGCCTCTATCTCGCTGCCGTCGACGGGGTTGACGGTGAGCAGGAAATCGCCGGCGACGACCTGCACCGTACGGGCCGGTGCGGGCGTGTGCGATGCGAAGTCGGATGCGAGGGAGTCCCTGGGGGGCCGACGGCTCGGCGCGTGGCCGTCGCCGTCATGGCCCATGCCCTCGGGATCCCGGTTGTTCGGGTCCATGGGTTCCATAGGTTCCAAGCCCCCCAAAAGCGTCTCGTGTGCTGGGCGGAGTCCGGCGACCCAGCCCACCCCCGGCCTTGCCGCACACCACGCTGTCGCTTCTGGTCCGGGCCCGCTCGAGGGTTGCGAGGCAGCGGGCGACCGAACCCTAAACCTTCGCACAGTATCTCCGACAGCCCGGGGTGCTACGCCGACCGGGACGTCACAGTCTCGTGAGGATTGCGTGCGACGTACGGTTCGGTACGGTCCGCCCGGTCCCTGCCGTCGCCCGGTTCACACCGGTACGCGCCGCTCCGCGGACCGACGGCAGGCCTCAGACGCGGGGCAGTGAATCCACGCCGATGCCGCCCTCGATGGCGAGGATGCGGTGCAGCCGGGTGGCCACCAGCAGGCGCTGCATCTGCGGCGGTACGTCGCGCAGCACCAGCCGCCGGCCGCAGCGGCCGGCGCGCCGGTGGACACCCATGATCACGCCGAGTCCGGTGGCGTCCCAGGAGTCGAGCTCCGACAGGTCGAGGACCAGGTCGCCCGCGCCGTCGTCCACGGCCGAGTGCAGGACCGTACGGGCGTCCGCCGCGCTGCGGACGTCGAGGCGGCCCCCGACGACCACCTCGGCGTGGTCGCCCCTGATGTACATATGCGCTCCCCGTGAATGCGGTGGCGTGCTCCGTGTGACGGTTGGCTGTGCAACGTCTGACTGCTTCTGTGACGGTCCGGTTGCTGGTTGTTGGCGAATCGATACCGAATTCACCCTCACGGGTGAGGCAGACAGCCGTTGTACGGCCCGGACCGGCTCTGGTGCTCGTTCTAGTGCTTGTAGAAGCCCTGCCCGCTCTTGCGGCCGATGTCACCGGCGTCCACCATCCGGCGCATCAGCTCCGGCGGGGCGAACTTCTCGTCCTGGGTCTCGGTGTAGATGTTGCTGGTGGCGTGCAGCAGGATGTCGACGCCGGTGAGGTCCGCGGTGGCGAGCGGGCCCATGGCGTGGCCGAAGCCCAGCTTGCAGGCGAGGTCGATGTCCTCGGCGGTGGCCACGCCCGACTCGTACAGCTTGGCCGCCTCGACGACGAGGGCCGAGATGAGACGGGTGGTGACGAAGCCGGCCACGTCGCGGTTGACGACGATGCAGGTCTTGCCGACGGACTCGGCGAACTCCCGTGCGGTGGCGAGGGTTTCGTCGCTGGTCTTGTACCCGCGGACGAGTTCGACGAGCCGCATCATCGGCACCGGCGAGAAGAAGTGCACGCCGACGACCCGCTCCGGGCGCTCCGTCACGGCCGCGATCTTCGTGATCGGGATGGCGGAGGTGTTGGAGGCGAGCACGGCGTCGTCGCGGACGAGCTTGTCGAGCGTGCGGAAGATCTCGTGCTTGATGTCGAGCTTCTCGAAGACCGCCTCGACGACGATGTCGGCGTCGGCCGCCGCGTCCAGGTCGGTGGTCGTGGTGATACGGGCGAGGGCGGCCTCGGCCTCCGCGGCCTCCAGCTTGCCCTTGGAGACGAACTTGTCGTACGAGGCCTTGATGCCGTCGATACCACGCCGGAGCGCCTCGTCCGTGACGTCACGCATCACGACCTCCCAGCCCGCCTGCGCGGAGACCTGGGCGATGCCCGATCCCATGAGACCGGCCCCGATGACGGCGAGCTTCCGTGCCACTGACGACTCCCCTTTGAAACGACCGCACGAAACGACTGTGCGTGGACTGGCGCGCTGTTGAGGACTTACCCGCTGTTTACGTGTGCCTCTCGGCCGGACACTAGCGCCCGTGAGGGGTCGTGCGGCGGAGTTAGTAACGCGTTTCACGTCTCAGGGGATGAGACGCCGGTCACGTGGCCGCGTTTGCGAACGAGTCAACTCCCCCGGGCGGCGGCGGGAAGCCTCGGATGCCGGTCGCCGCCCGTCGCCGGCGTCAGGCGGCCACCCGCCGCCGCGCCCGCCCGTGCAGCCTCAGCCAGAAGGTCTGCAACGACTCGTCGGGACCGCCCGGTTCGAAGCGGTTGCGGACCTTGCCGAGCGGGTTCCACACCCGCCCGTCCGGCATCGCGCCGTGACCCGCGCGACGAAGGCGTCCGCGCACGCCCGCATCCCGCCCGCGTCCGGCACACCCTGATCCGCCCCGCCAGATCTCACTCAAGCAGCACGAGGCGGCACCCGTGCGCCGCGTCGAGATCCCAGGTCTCGTCGAAGCCGGCCCTGAGGGTTTTTCCCAGGCTGTGCAGAAGGTGGTCGGCTGCAGCCGACCTGAGGCGTAGGTGTGCGAGGGCACGAGCGTGCCGTTCGTTCTTGTGCTCCGTGGTCGTCCTCAGGTCGTACGTGTTCTGCAACGATCAGTAAGGAAAAACTCAGACGTACACGCGCTTGACCGCGGTGTCACCGAAATACGCGAGCGTCCTGCGACGCCGTTCGAAGTGCTCATCGAAAGGCCTGTACATGTACCGAATTCGCTCGCAGCCGCCATCAGCGAACGGCTGCAACCGACAGGTGACCACGTCTCAAGCCCACACCGCTTTGACCACGGCGTGGCCTTCTGCGGCGGCCCGCCCGTAGAACCCTCGAAGGTCCTGGTGAATGTCCAGGAATTCCTGCCTGACCTGCGCCTCTTCCCCGAGCCGGCCGCTGAGATCGGCACCGGCGATGTTCCAGAGCTCGTCGAAGGAGACTGTCGCGAGGAATTCTGCGGCCTGCGACACCCCAGACGGCTCCAGAATCATCAGCGGCGGGTTGGAGGGGTCGGCGTCAGCGCTGTGTCCCACCGGGCGGCCGCCGTAAATCGGCAGCGTC
This sequence comes from Streptomyces sp. NPDC006393, assembly GCF_040628575.1. Taxonomy (NCBI): domain Bacteria; kingdom Bacillati; phylum Actinomycetota; class Actinomycetes; order Kitasatosporales; family Streptomycetaceae; genus Streptomyces; species Streptomyces sp. NPDC006393. The sequence goes on along the minus strand of NZ_JBEXZD010000022.1, from coordinate 23,020 downwards.
CAGGGCTTGTCGACGTCCGTATCGGGGACCTCGGCTGCGGCGTAGAGGTCATTGACGGAGCTGAAGACCTTCTCGATCGAGTCGGCGATACCTGCCGCGTACTCGTCGGGGTGGTTGTCCCAGGCCTCGGACATGAACGCCGCAAGCCAGCTGTGGTCGTCCCGGATCTCGGACTCCGCGACGGCGCGAAGATGCAGGTGGATGCTCACCGCGAGGTGACCTCCCTTTCGGCGGCCCGCCTGTCGGGCCGGACGGACAGAACTTACTCGATGACACTGACGGTGAGACGTCGCGTTCCTTGACGCGAGATGCCCGGCATCCGTGTGCCACGGGGAAGGCGGGGGGCCGCACGGCAGCCATGCACCGCATGGAATTCCTTTCACCGTGCAGCCCTCCGCGTATTACTTGCGGAGGCCGGCCGGCCGGGCGGACCCGGCACGGCCGACCGTGATCAGGCAATCAAGGCATACGCCTCTTTGAACATCGCTCCCGCGGCGGCGAAGCTCGGCACGTCGTCCGCAACACCCACACCGCCGGTGCCCACGTCCTCGACCACCGTCCCGACCGAAAGCGCGGTGGCCGTGAGGCCGAGGCCCACGCCGGAAAGGATGTCGACGAAGGAGTGGCCCGCGCTGTCGTCTCCCGTGCGCTTGCGCTCGTCGTCGTCGGTCTCGTAAGCGATCACGCCCGGAGAGATCTGTGACGGCCAGACCTTGACCATTTCATTCGGCTTCGCATAGTTCGGAACCACTCCCGGCGGGAAGTCGAATCCGACCTTCGCCACACGCTTGTCACCGGAAGCCTTGAGCTGTTCCTGTAGGTACTTGACCTTGTTCTCGACTTCCTTCTTACCTCGCCGCTCCGCGTCTCCACCGGCATGCTTGGCATCCCAGACGTAGACCGCGTCGTCGGTCCAGTACAGGAGGTCGGCATAACCGACTCCCTTGCCCGGCTTCTTGGACGAACCTCCGGCGATCGTGTTGCGATCGTCCCGGGGGCCACCGGAGGCGCTCAGGTCCATGCTCACCGCGCCTCCGCCCATCGGCTGGAACGCGGCCAGATATGTCGCCACGAACATGATCGCAGTGTCGTGTCCACCGTCGTACTGATCGAAGTGGCACGCGCCGCAGAAGTCGTTCGGGTTGAAGAGCTGCGAAACCGTGTCACCACAGGAGGCACACGTCCCGCCACCGCCACCGCCGCCACCGCCGCCGTCCAGCATGTGCCCGTCGAGTTCGACGAACGTCGTCGGGTTACCGCCGCCGAAGGCGTACCGGTTGCTGGTGTACGGGTCGACGCCGAGGTGCATGTCGGCCAGCGCCCCGTTGTACATGTCACGGGTGGTGAAGCGGTTCAGACCTGGGCTGTAGTTGCGGAAGCCCATGTCGTAGGTGCCGGCCTGGGCGTCCCAGCGCTTGGCATTGAACCGGTAGGGGTTGTACGCCTCCTTGGTCGGGTCGGCCGCGTCCGGCTTGTCGATGCCGGTGAACTCGGACTCGTCGTCCTTGCCGTAGGCGGTGTAGCCGTACGTGGCCTTCGTGTCGCCGTTCTTGTCCGTCAGGGTTTCGACGTCGGAGTGGCCGTTGTAGCCGTAGTAGCCGTCCTCGGTCGTGCCGTCGCTGTTGTGCTTGACCTGCGACAGGCGTTCGCCCCACGGGCTGTACTGGTACGACTTGGTCAGCGTGCCGGCGACCTTCTCGTCCAGGACCTCGTTCGACAGGCCCAGGTACTCGAAGTCCGTCGTCTTGCCGTCCGCCGTCTTGGACGTGGTGCGATCGAGCGGGTCGAAGGTGTAGGTCGTCGACTTCATCGCGCCGGTGTCGTCCCTCTTCTGGGACTCCACGACGTGGTCGAACCCGTCGTACACGCTCCGCTCGATGACCTGACCGCCCGAAGTGACGGACTCCGTGCGGCCGAACGGGTCGTAGTTGTAGCCGGCCGTGCTGCCGGAGACCGTCGCGGTGAGCAGTCGGTTGCGGTCGTAGTTGTAGGTGGTGGTCGTGCCCTTGACCGTCTGGCTGATGACGTTGGCGTTGTTGTCGTGGACGTACGTCTCGGTGCCCGCACCGTTGCCCGTCTTGACCGACTGCTTCAGCCGGTCGGCCGGGTCATAGGTGTAGTCGGTGGTCGAGGACAGGTACGACGCGTGGTCGTCGGCGTTCATCTTCTTCGCGACGTCCTGCGCCTTGTTGCCGTTGGGGTCGTAGGCGTAGGTGTGCGAGTCGACGAGTGTGCCGTTGGGCTTCTTCTCTGTCGACGTCTTGAGTGCGGCGTCCAGGTAGTACGTGTAGTCGACGGTGTTGCCGTTGGCCTTGGTCTCCTGGAGTTTCTGACCGCGGTCGGTGTACGTGTACGACGTCACCTTGGGGCTGGTGTCCGTCGCTGTTTTGCCGACCGAGACCGTCTTGACCAGTTCACGCAGGTCGTAGGTGTATTCGGAGAACTGGTCCGGGTGGGTGATGGTGTCCGGCTGACTGTCCGCGTCGTAGGTGTACGACGTGGACTTCTTCTCCACCCCGGCCTGGTTCTCGGTGACCTTCTGGACCTGGTTGAGTCCGGTGTAGGTGATCGTGTAGTTGTCGATCTCCGCGGTCGACGAGGTGTCGTCGATCTGGGTCAGGTTGCCGTTGAGGTCGTAGGAATAGGCGAAGTCGTCCTTCTCCGTGTCCGCCGGGTCGCCGCTGGTGTCGCGGACGAGCTTGACCGCGTCGGCGACCACGACTCCGCCGCTGTTCTGGAACAGCTGCAGCTTCGCCGCGGCGCTCTGCTCGAAGGCGAAGGAGCCCAGCGAGACCCAGGTGCCCTGGTTGGCGGTGGCGTTCTGGTCGACCGTCTTGTCGGCCGTCCCACCGTCGTAGGTCACCGTGTACTTGGCCGTGGTCGCGGCGCCCGTCACCTTGGGGAACTTCACGTACGCCGCGTACGTGCCGTCCTTGGGGATGTTGAGCGTCCAGGTGTAGGCGTCCGTGCCCGTGCCGGCCGTGTGGGTCTCGTGGTCGTACCCCTGCTGGCCGGTGATGTCTCCCTTCGTCCAGGTGCCGGTCCTGGAGGTGTTCTGGGTCTCGGAGTTGTCCACCAGGACGACCGACTTGCCGGCAGGGACGCCGTCGTCCGCGCGGGACTTCAGCGAGCCGTCGGGGTAGAACGACCACGTCATGGTGCGGTCGGAGGAGCCGCCCGCCGAGGTCAGGGTCCGCTTGGTCTGCTGGCCCAGCTCGTTGTAGTCGTAGGTGGTGACGATGTCCCACGGGTCGGTGGACGACTTCACCCAGCCGTTGTCGTAGTAGCTGTAGGTGGTGTCGTTGCGGACCGTCTCACCGTCCGACGGAGGCAGCGAGGTCTTCGCCACCCGTCCCATCTTGTCGTAGGCGGTCTCCCTGTAGACGTTGGGATCGTTGTAGCGACTGTCCGCCGGGTCGTACGGCTGGTACCTTGACCGGCCGGTTCAGCTCGTCGTACTCGGTACGTGTGGTGAACGCGGTGGTCGTACCGGCCGCGACGGCCCGCGGGCTGATCACCTTGGTGGTGTTGCCGACCTGGTCGTACTCGTACTTCGTCGTGCGGTACGAGAGGGTCGACGTGCCGTCGTGCGGGACCTTGACCTGGGTGCGCTTGCCGCGCTCGTCGTAGGTGATGAGCGTGGTGTTGTTCTCGGCGTCCGTGGTCGACGTGACCAGGGAGTCCTTGTCGTATCCCTTCTTGGTGGTCTTGCCGGCCGCGTCCGTGACAACCGTGACCCGGTGGTCCAGGTCGTAGCCGCTCTTGGTCGTGTAGTCGGTGGTGTCGGCCGTCGCGTTCTTCTTGGGGTCGATGACCTTGGTGACGTTGCCGACGTCGTCGTACTCGTACGAGACCTTGTCGCCCTTCGCGTTGACCACGGAGGTGAGCTCGTCGATCTCGTCGTAGTGGTTCGTCGTGACGTAGTCGGTCGGATCCGTCGTCGTCGCCGTGCCCTTGGGCTCGGTCGTCGTCTTCAGGTTGCCGACCTTGTCGTAGGTGTACGTCGTGGTGCGCGTGGCGGTCTGGTTGTTCGCAGGCGCCGTCGCCGAGGACACCTGGTCCGCGTTGTCGTAAACCGCTGTGGAGACCGCGCCGTTGGGTGCCGTCGCCTTGGTGACGTTGTCGTTCTCGTCGTACACCGGCGCCGGCGTGGTGATCGTGACGCCCGTTTCCTTGGGCACCGTGTTGACCAACGGACGCCCGAACGTGTCGTACGTCTGCGTGGTCACCTTGCTGTTGGCGTCGGTGACCTGGGTGACCTGGCCGCGCTCGTCGTAGACGAACGTCGTCGAGAAGGTCTTCGGGTCCGTGATCGTGTCCGGGTAGCCGGTGGGCCCGAAGCCGCTGTACGTCGTGGCGTGGCCGTTGGCGTCCGTCGCCTTGGTCAGCTCACCGTACGCGTCGTAGTCGTACTTCGTGGTGTAGTCGTCCGGCACCGTCGTGGTCGCGACACCCTTGGGATCCGTGACCGTCTTGACGTTGCCGAAGCTGTCGTACCCGAACTGCCAGGCCCGCCCCTCGGGGGACGTCTTGCGGAACAGGTCGGCCGAGAAGCCGTCGGCGCGGCTCTGGTACTCGTACTTCGCGGCGTTCGCCGGCCACTTGCTGGAGTCGGTGACGCAGGTGGACGTCTGGTCCGGCACGCCCGACTTGTTGTTCTCCGCATCGCGCTGCCAGAGCGGGTAGCCCGTCTTGGCGTCGTAGCAGTACGCGGTCTTGGCGCCGTTGGCCTCCTCCAGGTACGTGACGTTGTTGTCCGCGTCCCAGCTCATCCTCGTCGTCTGGGACTTGGCGTTGGTCGTCTGGACCGGGCGGCCGAAGTCGTCCGTGACGTACTGGGTGGCGTGGTTCTCGGCGTCCGTCACCGTGGTGTCGGTGAACTTCGTGTTCGCCGTGTCCGCCGCGTAGGCGAACGCCGTGTCGCCGCCGAGGCGGTCGGTGATGGTCTTCGTCCACCAGTGGTAGGCGGGGTCGTCACCGGCCTGCGGGGCGTAGTACGCAAGCGCCGTGTCGTGGCCGCGCGGGTCGGTGGCCTTGACCAGCTTGACGTTCTTGTTGCCCTGGGTGGCGTCGTAGGTGAACTTGAAGACCTTGGGCTGCCCGGAGCCGTCACCGTCGGTGAACTGGCCCAGCAGGCCCTTGGCCGTGTAGTAGAAGGAGATCTTCCGGCCAGAGATGTCCGTGACGGACTTGATGTGGTCGTAGATCTTGGAGTTGGTCAGCTTGCTGCCGGTGACCTTGGCGCCCGTGTCGTCGATGTAGTCGTACGACGCGTCGTCCTTCTTGTAGTAGTCGACCGTCAGCGACTGCCGGGCCGCCGGGTCGGTGATGTAGGTGAGGAACTTCGTCGGCTTGTTGTTGGACTTGCGCTCCTCGTACGTGTACGTCTGCGTGTTGCCGTTCTTGTCGACGACCGACGTCACATAGCCGTCGCAGCCGAACAGGAAGCGCGTGCCGTCCGGGCGCAGCAGCGTCCAGGCGTCGGTGGTGTTGTCCTTGTCCGGTGTGCAGTCCAGGCCCGCCTTGGCCGTGATCCGGTAGTGGACGCCCGCGGGGGCCTTCCAGGTGCCGTCGGACTGCTTGCGGAAGACGTGTGTGGTGCCGTCGCCGTCGGGCAGGCGGATCTCGGTCGGGTTGGGGTTGGGGTGGAAGTCCAGCGGCGCGCCGAGCCGTATCGGTCCGGCGAACTGCATGGACCAGCCGGCGCCCGAGACCGTGTCGGACGTGTCCAGCGAGTTGTACGCGAACCGTGCGAACGTCGTCAGTCCACGGCCGGGGTTGGAGAACGCGTTGTACGACCACACGCTGTTGCCGGAGGCCAGGTTGTTCATCACCGTAGAGCCGGCCCCGGTGTTCTTGCCGGTGTAGGAGTAGAACTTCTCCAGGCCGAGCGAGTTGGAGGTGGGGTCCTCCACGGCCACGTTCTGCTTCAGTGGCTGGATGGACGTGTTGGTGGCCGACAGCCAGGAGCCGTCGGAGACCTTCTTCACGTCCCAGCCGAGCACGTAGTCGGTGCGCTTGTTGCCGGAGTCGGAGTTGATCGGCGTCTTCACCGTGGCCTGGATCGTCGCCGACTGGCCCGGCGACAGGGCCGGGATCGCCGTCGAGGCCTGATTGCCGCCGGTGGTCACGTCCGTGCCGTCGGGGAGCTTCCAGGTGTACGACAGGACGCGCTCGCCGGCCGCCCACGCACTCGACGTGGTGTTGGTGACCGTGAAGTCCACCGTGTAGGTGGAGTTCGGGGTCATCCTGGCCGGGGTCTGCGGGGCGTAGTACGTGTCGTCCGTGGTGGAGTCGACGTAGATCACGCGCAGCAGCGGGCCGAGCTGCGGGTCGGCCGCCTCCGAGGCCAGGAAGAGCGTGCGCTCCTGCGGGCCCGTGGCCGACTCGTCCTTGAGCTTGATCAGGGCGCCGTGGTTGGAGGCGGGCGTCTTGATCCAGCCCTGGGTCAGGGACGTGGCGTCCCACCAGTGCCGGCCGACCTCGGAGACCTGGGCGACCGTGTCGGAGACGGTGCCCGAGTAGTCACCGCCGGCGGTCGTCCACGCGGTGGTGGAGGTGGCGTTGTTCCAGGTGGCCTGTGTCTCGTTGAAGTCCTTGGTCAGGCCGTGCAGCTCGTAGATCGCGCCGTCCGTGCCGGTCGTGGTCTCCGCGCCCCACATGAACAGCCGCGACTCCAGCACGGTGGCCGTCGTCGGGATCACGCTGGTGGAGAACTTCAGCGCGGCGCGGGCCTTGCCGTAGGTGGTGGAGTCGTTGCCGACCTCCAGCCACTTCTGGCCGACGCCGAACGAGGCGATGGTGTCCTCGTTGGTGGTCGGCTGGCCCGAGGACAGCGTGGTGTCCGTGACCCCGGACGTGCCCTGGATCAGGCGCATGGTGCGGCCCGCCTTGGGCACGCCGACGATCCGGGTGGGCGAGCCGAGCAGCCGGCCATTCTTCGTTTTCACCGCGAGCTGGTAGTAGTACGACCGGCCGATCTCCTGCGATGAGGAGTCCGGGGTCGGTGTCGCGGTGGTGTCCGTGTACGCGGTCAGCGACTTGTCGATCGGTGCGACCAGGGTCGCCGCGGACGGCGTGAACGCCTGCTGCGTGGAGCGGTGCAGCTGGTACTCGGCGACGTCGTAGCCGGGGTCGCCGGTGGTATTGGTGTACGCCTTCCAGCTCAGCTCCGGGCCCGTGGAGTGGATCACCGTCGGGGAGTTCAGGGCGGTACCGACCTTGCCGTAGGTGACCGTCAGCCGCGGGATCGTCGCCGTCTCGCCGCCGTAGTCGCCGTCACCGGACTCGTAGCGGGGACCGCCCAGCGGGGCCGTGGACGACTCGTCCGTCGCCTTCAGCACGAAGCCGTAGTTGGTCGCGGAGCCGTCGATCCACTGCTGGACGGTGTCGGTCACCGGGAACTTGTGCCACTGGTTGTACTCGCCGGTGTTCTTCACGATGGTCGCCGGGTTCACCCAGCGCACCGCGTCCGCGAGCACCGCCGTCGACGTGGAGGCCGGGCCGTCGCCCAGGACGACCTTGCCCGCCGTGCCGGCCGCGAAGTCGATCTGCGAGCCGCCGTTCAGGGACGACCACACGCCATTGGTACCCGACTGCTGGTTCACCGTGTAGGTGGCCGTGCCGTCCTTGGACGTCACCGTGTACGGCGCGTTCGTGGCCCGGTCGGCGGCGGCCACGTAGTGGACGTCCACCCGGTACGACGCCGTCTCCGGGATCTTCGGCTGCCAGGTGTAGGTGTCCCCGGCCACCGCGTCCTTGTTGTAGTGGTAGTCCTGCCCGATGGCGTACTGGGTCAGTGTGGAGCCGGACGCCGGCCAGCTTCCGGTGGCCGCCGTGGTGCCCGCGTCCCCGTCGTCGGCCTGCACGCTGGTGCCGGACAGCTCGCCGACCAGCGCACTGGTCTTGGACCAGGTCGCCGTCGACTCGTCCCATTCCCCGGTCGCCCGGTAGGCGCCGATGGTGACGTCGTCGGCGTTGGTGGTGTGCGCCTGGTCGAAGTACATCTCCAGGCGGGCCGAGTCGATCTTCGTGCCCGACGGGATCTCGTTCAGCGGGAACTTGATCAGCGAGCGGGAGATGCCCGTGTCGGTCTTGCCCGCCGCGAGCTTCCAGCCGGTGTTGAAGTTCACCGACGCCTGGTCCGACAGGACCATCGTGTCCTGCGAGTCGGAGGGGGACGGCGCGATCGTGATCGTCGGGTCGATGACGACCGGGTACTGGCGCTCCTTGGCCGCGAGCCACTTCGCGTCGGGCGTGACCGTCAGCTTCCAGCCGTCCCCGTCACGGGTCAGCCTCTGCGTGACCTTCGTGCTGTAGGTCCTGCCGAAGACCGAGGTGTCCGCCTTCTTGGCGTCCGTCATGTACGGCGCCGGGATCACCATCACGGGCGTGTTCGGCAGCTCGCCGTACAGCGCGATCGAGCCGTCCTCGCGGGCCTTCGGGGTCAGCCCGGCGGTGTCCAGGGTGAACGTGAACCGCACCGGGCGGGCGGGGCGTTCGGCGAGGGTGATGTTCTCCTTCACCCGTCCCGGGCCGACACCGTACTCCAGATCGGCACCGTTGACCGCGTCCGCGTACGTGACCTTGGAGCCCTTGACCGTGGGCTCGAGCTGCCGGCCCGCGCCCTCGAGGCCCAGGGTGACCGAACGGCCGTCCGGCGCCTGGAACCGCACCAGCTTCCCGGGGTCCTCGCCGAACCAGCTGCGGCCCTCGTTGGTGGTGTTGGCGAAGTCGAAGCCCTGCGCGTCCGACGCGCGGACCGTGGTGTCGATGTTCTTCCAGGACTTCGACTTCGCGTCCCGGTAGGAGGTCGGCACCGCCGACAGCTCCGCCTCGACCCGGCCGTCCGACAACTGCCAGAACCGCGCACTCGACGTGCGCCTGCCCGTCAGCTCCCTGACCCGGCCGGCCTTCGCCGCGATCGTTCCCTTCGGCAGCTTCTGCCGGTCGGCCATGTCCAGTTCGTCATGGGACGGCGGCTCGTCGAGCGCATGCTTGTCATCACTCGTGAACCATCCCTTGACGGCGTCGACAATTCCCTTGCCGTCACCGTCGTCGTGTACGGGCGCGGCATATGCGATCTGGGGTAGCGCGCTACTTGTCAGCGCGGCCACGACCAGGCACGCGATAAGCCTGCCCCGTGTGGGTCTCACTGCAACCCATTCCTTTTCTCGGACGTCATAGAAGGTGCCGAAACGGTCCGGCATGCCCTGGTGAGCAGGCCAGACGTAGCGGCGCCGCGGTTCTAATCATTGAACTGACGCCGTGTCAAGCACACGCGCAAGCCCGACAGTTCCCCCATCACGGAATATCGCCGCCCGGTTTGTCCCTCCGCTTGCGAACGCCACTCTCCATCGCGTATAAGGAGCCGGTTCGGAGCGGAAAGGGAATGCGCATGGGCGAGGGGAAATCGTCGGCGGAGAATGCCGGGAAATCATCGGAAGCGACGGCGGAAGCATCGGAATCCCCGGACGCGCCGGAAAGCACGGAGTCCGCGCCCGGTGCCCCCGCGCGCCGCAGGCCCGATCGCGCCGGCGTGCTCGTGGCCGCTGCCGTACTGGCAGCGTGCGGCGGCCTGGTGCTGTACGGGGTCCTCGACGGCGGTGACGGCGGGAAGGAGTCGGCACGCTCCCGGACCCCGACCGCCTCCGTCACCTACGAGGTGACCGGCCGCGGCACCGCCGACCTCACCTTCCAGGCCGGCAGCGAGTCCGGGAAGGCGACCGTGGTCCGGGGTGCCCATCTGCCCTGGCGCACCACCGTCGACGTGCCGGTCGGCCATGACCCGCTCATCAGCATTGTCCTCGACAAGGACGGCGGCACCGCGCGCTGCGCTCTCGCCATCCGCGGCAGCCACGTCCAGAGCGCCACCGCCATGGGTTCCTTCGGCCGCGCCACCTGCTCCGGCACACTGCCGACGGCGGAGGCCGAGACGTCGGGCTGAGCCCGGTCCACGTCCCCTCTTCGCTCCCTACTTCATGAAGGGTTTCCTGTGCTGTCCGACATGTCCCCGACGAGGGAATCCGAGTTTTCCGTCCTCCGCGCCCGCAGACTGCTCGCCGCGGCCGCTGCCGGCGGGGCGCTGCTCCTCGTGAGCGGCTGCGGAGGCGGCGCGGGCGACGCGCGGTCCGCCGAGCAGGTGGCGGCGGACGTGACCGGCTCCGCAGCCACGCCGACCGGCTCGGCGCGCGCGTCCGCTTCGGCGTCCTCGTCGACCTCGGCGTCGGCGTCCGCATCGGCCTCCGCTTCGTCGTCGGCATCCGCGTCCGCGTCCGCCGAGCCCGGCGCCAAGGCGTCGTCGAAGCAGACGGCGTCCGTGGCCCGTTCCGGCTCCAAAAGCGGTTCCGGCTCCGGAAGCGGCGATGCGCAGAGCTCCGCCGCCGGCAGCGCACCCGACTTCCCCGTCCCCGTCCAGGTGGGCGACGCCACGCAGATCATCACCGTCAAGGCGAGCGGCTCCTACGCCACCGTCACGGCCTGGTCCAAGGGATCCTCGGGCTGGAAGGCGCAGTTCGGCACGAGCGCCGGGCGGGTGGGCTCGAACGGCGTGACGGACGGATCGACGCGCCGCCAGGGGACGTACACGACGCCCTCCGGGACGTACACCATCACGGAAGGGTTCGGTGTCTCGTCGAGCGGCACGAGCATGCCGTACCACGTGGTCGACTCCGACGACTGGTGGGTGGAGGACCCCGAGTCGAAGTACTACAACTCCATGCACGGCGAGGCGGGGGCCGACTTCCCGCTCACCGAGTCCGGCGACCGGGGCAGCGAGCACCTGATCAACTACTCCACCCAGTACGCCAAGGCCCTCGTCATCAACTTCAACCGGTGGCCCGCCACGCCCGGTCGCGGCGCGGGGATCTTCCTGCACGTCAACGGGTCCGGCGCCACCGCCGGGTGCGTGTCTGTGCCGAGGGCCACCATGGATCAGATCATGGGCTGGATCCGGCCCGGCGCCCACCCGCGCATCGCCATCGGCTGACGGACGCGCACGGCGGGGCCGACTACTCCGGCCGCGCGGCCAGCTCCAGGAACGCCGTCCAGGCGGCGGGCGCGACGGTGAGGTGGGGGGCCTCCGGGGTCTTGGAGTCCCGGAGGTGGATGGCGGTGGGGTGGGCGGCTACTTCGAGGCAGGCGCCGCCCTCCTCGCTGCTGTAACTGGACTTGTGCCAGTCGTAGGCGACCTCGAGGCACTCGCCGCCTTCGCTGCCGCTATAGCTGGACTTGAACCACACAAGTGCGGTGCCGCTCATGCCTCTCCTAACAGTCGGTCCAGCAGTTCCCTCGTGTCCTCGGTGTTGAGGGCCTGCGTTCGCAGCATCGCATACTTCTGGGTCAGGATCGCCACCTCGTCGCGATCAGCGATCAGTTGACTGCCGCGCTGCGTTTCGGTGTAGGCGAGCCGCTGGTATTCGGGGGTCTCAAGGAGGACGAACGGGCCGTCGAGCCCGGCATGTGAGGTGCGCCCCAGCGGCAAGATCTGAACGCTGAGGCCCGGCGTGTCTGCGTACTCGCGCACCTTGCGCACCTGCTCGACGTAGACATCCTTCCCGCCCAGGAAGTCCCGCAGGACCGGCTCCCAGATCACGAAGCTCGTGGTCGGCGGGACCTTGCGGTGCAGAATCACCTGACGCTCCATACGCGCCGTGACGAGCTGCTCGATCTCATCCTCGTCGAAGACCGGCACACGGCTGCGGAAGACCGCCCTCGCGTACGCCTCCGTCTGAAGCTGACCGGGCACGGCCAAGCTCGCATACACCGAGATCGCGACAGCCTCCCGCTCCCGGTCCAGATACTCCTCCGCCCACAGCGGCACGAGATCCACCTCCGGCATGTACTTCAGCGCCTCACTCAACGCCCCCTTGGTGCCGAGGAGTTCGTCGAGCCGCTCGGCGAGGTCCGGCTTGAGCGGCCGTCGCCCCTGCTCGATCGAGGCGATCTGCTGCTCGCTGACGAAGAACCGCTCCGCGAGCGACCGCTGCGTGTATCCGGCGGCCTCGCGGAAGACCGCGAGCAGGGCGCCCACCATTTTCATCGCCGAGGCGTTCCTGCGCGCCCTGGACCGTGACCGTGTCGTGGTGCTCATGCGGTCGAACTCCCCACCCGCGTGCCTACGTTCACTGGCGCGTGTCCGTACGGTCGGGCCGTACGGATGCGCGCACTGTTCCATGATGACCACGGAGCGTAACTCTCGTCAGGTGAACACCGAAAACCGACTCCCCTCCCCACGTGAGCGCTTCTACCGGCGCGAACGCCGGTCCGTTCCCGCCGCCCGCGCCTTCGCGCGGGGTGCGCTGGCCGACTGGAACGTGACCGGCCGCGCGGACGACGTCGTGCTGTGCGTCAGCGAACTGGCCACCAACGCCCTGGTGCACGGCGCACCGCCCGGCCGTGGCTTCCTGCTGCGGCTGCTGCCGTACGACGGCGGCGGGCTGCGGGTGGAGGTGCACGACAGCGGGGACGGGGTGCCGGCCGTCCCGCGGCCGGACGCCGGGGAGCCGGGCGAGGGCGGGCGCGGGCTGCTGCTGGTGGCGGAGCTGGCGGACAAATGGGGGGTGGGCGGGCGCAGCCCCGGCAAGGTGGTGTGGTGCGAGTTCGCGGCTACGCTGGCCGCATGGTCAATCTGACGCGTATCTACACCAGGACCGGCGACAAGGGCACCACCGCACTCGGTGACATGAGCCGGGTCGCCAAGACCGATCTGCGCATCGCCGCGTACGCCGACGCCAACGAGGCGAACGCGGTGATCGGCACCGCGATCGCGCTGGGCGGGCTCGGCGAGGAGATCGTGAAGGTCCTGGTCCGCGTGCAGAACGATCTGTTCGACGTGGGGGCGGACCTGGCCACGCCGGTGGTGGAGAACCCCGAGTTCCCGCCGCTCAGGGTCGAGCAGTTCTACATCGACCGGCTGGAGGCGGACTGCGACCGGTTCAACGCCGAGCTGGAGAAGCTGCGCTCCTTCATCCTGCCCGGGGGTACGCCCGGCGCGGCGCTGCTGCACCAGGCGTGCACGGTCGTACGGCGGGCCGAGCGCTCGACGTGGGCGGCGCTGGAGGTGCACGGCGAGATCATGAACCCGCTCACCGCGACCTACCTCAACCGCCTGTCGGACCTGCTGTTCATCCTGGCGCGGACGGCGAACAAGGAGACCGGCGACGTGCTGTGGGTGCCGGGCGGAGAGCGTTAGCCCCGATACCCGCCCGGCCGCCCTGCCTCAGCGGTCGTCGTCGCTCGCCGCGTCCCGGTCGGCCGCCGCGACCGCGGACTCGGCCGCGTCCACCTTCTTCTGCATGTCCGCGTAGCCCGAGGGAGAGCCCGAGGGCGCGGCGGACGAAGCGGATCCGGACGGCGCCGCCTTCGGGGCCGTGCCCGCGTGGCCGGCGCAGCCGGTGGTGAGGCCCACCAGCAGCGCCGCCGACACGGCCGCCGCCCGCGCGGAGCGCATCAGCTCCCCTTCTTGTTCGTGCTCTTGCCGTTGTCGTTGGCCTGGCACCAGGTCTTCACCGACGCCAGGTCCTTCTTGCGCTGCTCCAGGTCGGTGCGCAGCGACGTGCGGTGGTTCAGGCGGTCCTGGAGGAAGGTGGCGATCTCGGTGTGGCCCGCCTTCTTGGCGTTGTCGACGCGCTTCTGCAACCGGGCGACCGAGCCTCGGGTGCCGGCTCCCGCGTCCAGCCGCTTCAGGGCCCGGTCGATGCGCCGGTCGAGCTTCGGCACCCGCTTGCACAGCGCGTGCGCGCCGTCACCGGTGGGCCCGGGTGCGGGGGCGCTGTCGGCCGCCGCCGCACTCGTGGTGCCCGCGAGGACCGCCGTCACGGCGAGTCCCGTGAGCAGCGTGCGCGTCCGTCGTCGTGCGTCCATCTGCCTCTCCGTCCGTTCGCATGCGTTGTCACGCATGTTCTTCGTGCGTGTTCCGGACGGGGTGTGGTCCGTCGTCCGTCCGGTGCGACGCAGGCTAGGGACGGTCTTTGGGAAAACTCTGTGGCCGGTTCGTCCCGGCTGTGCCGATCAGCCAGTCCCGCGGACCCGGCAGCTCGCCCCCGCCGCCCGATTCGCCGCCCGACGCACCGCCTGACGCGCCGCCCGAGGGCAGCCGCACCTCGAAACGCGCCCCCGTGCCGCCGGGCGCGTCCGTGACGGTGACGCTCCCCCGGTGCAGCGCCGCCTGCTGGGCGACGAGGGTGAGCCCGAGTCCGGAGCCGGTGCTGTCCGGGCCCCGCTGGAACCGCTCGAAGATCCGTTCCCGGGCCTCGGGCGGTACGCCTGGCCCCTGGTCGTCCACGGTGATCACCACCTGGTGCCCGGCGCCGCGCACCCCGACCGTCACCCGGAGCCGTCCGTGCGCGTCCCGGCCGTGGGCCAGGGCGTTGCCGAGCAGGTTGTCCAGGAGCAGCCGCAGCCCCGGCTCCCAGCCGTGCACGGCGAGGCCGGGCGGGGCGTCCAGGGCTATCCGGGCGTCCGGGGCGCGGCGGCGGGCCTCGGCCACGGCGGCGTCGGCGGCCTCGGAGACGTCCACGGTGCCCAGCGCCTCCGCTTCCACCAGGTCCCCGCGTCCCAGCTCGCGCAGCATCACCAGCAGGCCGAGCAGCCGGGCGTGCTCGCGCCTGAGGTCGGTGAGAACCTCGGTGCGGTCCGGTTCGGGCAGGTCGGGGTGGCCGGCGAGGATGTCGAGGTTGGTGCCCATGCTCATCAGCGGGGTGCGCAGTTCGTGGGTGGCGGCGGACGAGAAGGAGCGGGCCGTGTCCAGGGCCTCGGCGGTGCGGGCGGCCTGCTCGTCGTAGCGGGCGAGGACGGTGCGCACGGTGGCCGCCAGCTCGTCGACCTCGGTGACACCGGTCGGCCGGTGGTCGAGCCGGGCGGCGGAGGTGCGCGGGTCGAGTCCGGCGGTGCGGCGGGTGAGGCGGCGCAGGGGCGCGCTCGCGCCGCCGGCCAGGCCCCAGGCGAGCAGTCCGGACAGGGGCGCGGCGAGCAGCGCGGTCAGGACGACGCGACGGCGTACGGCCCCCAGTTGGGCCCGGTCGGCGGTGTCCGGCGAGAACACCCACAGGGTGCCGGAGGTGGCCGGGCCCTTCAGCGGCCGGGACAGGACGCGCCAACTGCGGCCGCCGGCGCGGACGGTGACCGGCCCCGGGGCCTGGCCGGGCAGGCTCACCGAGGTGTCGGGCTGCGGTCCGCCGCTGAAGGTGGCGTCCGGGGCGACGACGCGTACGCCGACGTCGAGGGCGGAGCTGAACAGCTGCCGTTCCCTGGTGTCGGCGGCCTTCGGGCGGCCGTTGCGGGTGGCGCGCAGCAGGGCGCGGGCGTCCGGGGCGATCGCGGCGGCCCGGCGGCGCAGATGGTCGTCCTCCACGCGGTGCAGGTCGCGGGCGACGAGGTGCAGCAGCAGCCAGCCGGAGGCGGCCACCAGCAGCGGGACGGTGCAGCCGACGGCGAGCCCGATACGGGTGGAGAGCCTCACGGCGCGTCCCGCAGGACGAAGCCGACTCCGCGCACGGTGTGGACCAGCCTCGGCCGCCCGTCCGTCTCCAGCTTGCGCCGCAGGTAGCTGACGAAGGTGTCGACCGTGTCGGTGCGCACGTCGAAGTCGTAGCCCCACACCCGCTCCAGGAGCTGGTCGCGGGTGAGGACCAGCCCGGCGTTGCGGGCGAGCACCTCCAGCAACTCGAACTCGCGCCGGGTCAGCTCCAGCGCCCGCCCGTCGCGCTCGGCGGTGCGCGCCGCCGGGTCGATCACCAGGCCCGCCACGCGCAGCACCTCACGGCCGGCGGGCGGGCGGCGGCGCAGCAGCGCGCGCAGCCGCAGTACCAGTTCCTGCAAGGCGAACGGCTTGACCAGGTAGTCGTCGCCGCCCGCCTGGAGCCCGGCGATGCGGTCGGCGGTCTCGTCCAGCGCGGAGAGCATCAGCACGGGCAGGTCCTGGCCGGCCGCGCGCAGCCGGGTGCACACCTCTATCCCGCTCATTCCGGGCATCGACACATCCAGGACCAGCACGTCCGGCGGCGCCTGCCCGATGGCCTCCAGCGCCTCGGCCCCGCCGAGCGCGCTGCGCACCGCGAACCCGCTCAGCCGCAGCCCGCGCTCCAGTGAGCGACGTATCGCCGCATCGTCGTCGACGACCAGCACGTCCCCGGCCCGCCCGGCATCCGACATCCGCCCTCCTCATCGCCCGGTCAGCGTACGACCGTCCTCGGAGCGCGCGGACCCGGCGGCAGCTTTCTTGGGGAAGAGCAGACAGGTCGGGGCGATCGGGCCGTGATCAGAGCCGACGGCGGAGGCGACGGTGAAGACGCACGTCAGCCGCCTGCTGGGCACGCTGGAGCTGCGCAGCCGGGTCCAAGCCGCGGTGCCGGCACAGGAGTTGGGGACCCAGGGACCACTCCCTGCCCAGTGGTCCAGACCTATTGACCTATGGTCCAGACCTTTCTACGCTCGCAGCACTGCGGGCGTGATGGCTCAGTCATGCTCCTGACAATAACCAATAATCCCCCGACAAGGGAGGCGCAGCATGCGCTTCAGACACAGAGCCGCGGCAGGGTTCGCGACCCTGTTGCTTCCCCTGGCCGGACTGGTCGGACTCGCCGACTCCGCCAACGCCGCGGCCGAGGCGACCTCGGCCACCGCCACCTACACCAAGACCCAGGACTGGGGCTCCGGCTTCGGCGGGCAGTGGACCATCAAGAACACCGGTACCACCGCGATCAGCTCCTGGACCCTGGAGTGGGACTTCCCCTCCGACACCAAGGTGACCTCCGCGTGGGACGCCTCGGTGACCAACTCCGCCAACCACTGGACCGCCAAGAACACCTGGAACGGCAACATCGCCCCGGGTGCCTCGGTCTCCTTCGGCTTCAACGGCACCGGCTCCGGCTCCCCCAGCAACTGCATGGTCAACGGCGGCAGCTGCGACGGCGGGCCGACCGTGCCGGGCGACAACCCGCCCTCCGCGCCGGGCGCTCCGACCGCCTCCGGCATCACCGACACCTCGGTGAAGCTCAGCTGGGGCGCGGCCACCGATGACAAGGGCATCAAGAACTACGACGTCCTACGTGACGGCAAGACGGTCGCCACCGTGACGACGACCTCGTACACGGACAGCGGTCTGACCGCCGGCACCGACTACTCCTACACCGTCCAGGCCCGTGACACCGCCGGTCAGACCGGCCCGGTCAGCGGATCGGTCGCCGTGCACACCACCGGTGGCACGACCACCCCGCCGCCCACCGGCGGCAAGGTGAGGATGGGCTACTTCACCGACTGGGGCATCTACGCCCGCAACTACAACGTCAAGAACATCGTGACGTCGGGCTCCGCGTCCAAGATCACGCACATCAACTACGCCTTCGGCAACGTCACCGGCGGCAAGTGCGCGATCGGCGACTCCTACGCCGACTACGACAAGGCCTTCACCGCCGACAACTCCGTCAGCGGCGTCGCCGACACCTGGGACCAGCCGCTGCGCGGCAACTTCAACCAGCTGCGCGAGCTGAAGGCCAAGTACCCGAACATCAAGGTGATCTACTCCTTCGGTGGCTGGACCTGGTCCGGCGGCTTCGCGGAGGCGGCCAAGAACCCCGCGGCCTTCGCCCAGTCCTGCTACGACCTGGTGCACGACCCGCGCTGGTCCGATGTCTTCGACGGCATCGACATCGACTGGGAGTACCCGAACGCCTGTGGTCTGACCTGTGACTCGAGCGGCCCGGCGGCCTTCAAGAACCTGATGGCCGCGCTGCGCGCCAAGTTCGGCAAGGAGCTCGTCACCGCCGCGGTCACCGCGGACGGCTCCGCCGGCGGCAAGATCGAGGCGACCGACTACGCCGGTGCCTCGCAGTACGTCGACTGGTACAACGTGATGACGTACGACTTCTTCGGCGCCTGGGACGCGAAGGGCCCGACCGCCCCGCACTCCCCGCTCACGTCCTACAACGGCATCCCGAAGGACGGCTTCACCACCTCCGACGCGATGGCCAAGTTCAAGGCCCAGGGCGTGCCCGCGAGCAAGCTGCTCATCGGCATCGGCTTCTACGGCCGCGGCTGGACCGGCGTCACCCAGGACGCCCCGGGCGGCACCGCCACGGGCCCGGCGGCCGGCACCTACGAGCAGGGCATCGAGGACTACCACGTCCTCAAGACGGCCTGCCCGACCACCGGCACCATCGCCGGTACGGCCTACGCGCACTGCGGCAGCAACTGGTGGTCCTACGACACCCCGGCCACCATCAAGTCGAAGATGGCCTGGGCCAACAGCCAGGGCCTCGGCGGCGCCTTCTTCTGGGAGTTCAGCGGTGACACCAGCAACGGTGAACTGGTGAGCGCCCTCAGCAGCGGCCTGTCGTAAGCAGACAAGGCCCCCTGAAACACGGAGCTCCCCCGGACCTGGTCCGGGGGAGCTTCGTCATGAGCACGGTGCCCTACGCGACGTTCACCCTCTGTCCGGGCGGGGCCGCCTCCAGCCAGGCCAGGAATCCGGTCAGGGCGTCCTCGCTCATGGCCAGTTCCAGCCGCGTGCCCCGGTGCAGACAGACGAGGATCACCGCGTCGGAGAGCAGGGCGAGTTCCTCCTCGCCCTCGGGCAGCCGGCGGCCGGCCACCTCGATCGACGCGCGCTCCAGGGTGCGGCGCGGGCGGGGGGCGTAGGAGAAGACCCGGAACCACTCCACGCGGTCGCCGTTGTAGCGGGCGACGCCGTAGCTCCAGCCCTTGCCGCTGGTGTCGGGCTTCTCCGCCACCTCCCAGCGCAGACTGCAGTCGAAGGTGCCGCCGGAGCGCTGGATGAGCCTGCGTCGCAGCCCGAAGACGAACAGTCCCACCACCACGAGCGCGACCACGACCCCGCACACGCTCAGAGCGAGGACCATCGATACCGACCTCCTCGTCTCCTAGGTAATGGAACGGAAAAAACACCCACATCCGCCTCAGCCGCGGCCGGTACCGGATTGCTCCGGTACCGGCCGCGGCTGAGTGGTGTCATCGCATGGCGCTCGGTTCAGCGCGCCGCCGCAGCCGCCCGCAGACGGACGTCGGCGCGCCGCTGGGCGACCTCGTCCTCGTCCGCCTTCGCGCGCTCCAGCTCCTGCTCCGTGCGCTGGACGTCGATCTCCTCGGCGAGCTCGGCGATCTCGGCCAGCAGCGACAGCTTGTTGTCCGCGAACGAGATGAAACCGCCGTGCACCGCGGCGACGACCGTTCCACCTTCACTCGTACGGATGGTCACCGGGCCCGACTCCAGCACACCGAGCAGCGGCTGGTGACCGGGCATGACGCCGATGTCGCCGGACGTGGTGCGCGCGACGACCAGGGTGGCCTCGCCGGACCAGACCTGGCGGTCGGCGGCGACCAGCTCGACGTGCAGCTCAGCAGCCAAGGGTGGCTCCTCGGGTCACCACCCGGCGGTAGTGCCGGGTGTTGGGGTCAATTCTAAGGGGCGTGAGGAAGGGGGCGGGACGCGCCCGCCCCCTTCCGGGTGTGAGTCGTGAGACTCACTTCGTGTGAGCCGCGAGACCCACTGCGAGCTCAGGGCTCAGGAGACGCCCAGCTCCTTCGCGTTCTTCTTCAGGTCCTCGAGACCACCGCACATGAAGAACGCCTGCTCCGGGAAGTGGTCGAACTCGCCGTCGCAGATCGCGTTGAACGCGGCGATCGACTCGTCCAGCGGCACGTCCGAACCGTCCACGCCGGTGAACTGCTTGGCGACGTGGGTGTTCTGGGACAGGAAGCGCTCCACGCGACGGGCGCGGTGGACGACGAGCTTGTCCTCCTCGCCGAGCTCGTCGATACCGAGGATCGCGATGATGTCCTGGAGGTCCTTGTACTTCTGGAGGATGTTCTTCACGCGCATGGCCGCGTTGTAGTGGTCCGCCGAGATGTACCGCGGGTCCAGGATCCGGGACGTGGAGTCCAGCGGGTCCACGGCCGGGTAGATGCCCTTCTCGGAGATCGGACGGGACAGAACCGTCGTCGCGTCGAGGTGGGCGAAGGTGGTCGCCGGGGCCGGGTCGGTCAGGTCGTCGGCGGGGACGTAGATCGCCTGCATCGAGGTGATCGAGTGACCGCGGGTCGAGGTGATGCGCTCCTGGAGGAGGCCCATCTCGTCGGCCAGGTTCGGCTGGTAACCCACCGCGGACGGCATACGGCCGAGCAGGGTGGAGACCTCGGAACCGGCCTGCGTGAAGCGGAAGATGTTGTCGATGAAGAACAGCACGTCCTGCTTCTGGACGTCGCGGAAGTACTCCGCCATCGTCAGGCCCGCGAGGGCCACGCGCAGACGGGTGCCCGGGGGCTCGTCCATCTGGCCGAAGACCAGCGCGGTCTTGTCGATGACGCCGGAGTCCGACATCTCCTCGATGAGGTCGTTGCCCTCACGGGTGCGCTCGCCGACACCGGCGAACACGGAGACACCGTCGTGGTTGTTGGCGACGCGGTAGATCATCTCCTGGATGAGCACCGTCTTGCCGACGCCGGCACCGCCGAACAGACCGATCTTGCCGCCCTTGACGTACGGGGTCAGCAGGTCGATGACCTTGACGCCGGTCTCGAACATCTCGGTCTTCGACTCGAGCTCGTCGAAGTTCGGGGCCTTGCGGTGGATGGACCAGCGCTCGCCCTCGTAGGACTCGTCGACGTTCAGCACCTCACCGAGGGTGTTGAACACCTTGCCCTTGGTGAAGTCGCCGACCGGGACGGTGATGCCGTCACCGGTGTCGACGACCGGGGCCTGGCGGACCAGACCGTCGGTCGGCTGCATGGAGATGGTGCGGACCAGGCCGTCACCCAGGTGCTGGGCGACCTCCAGGGTCAGCGTCTTCTTCTCGCCCGCGTTCGCCGGGTCGGCGACCTCGACGTGGAGGGCGTTGTAGATGTCCGGCATCGCGTCGACGGGGAACTCCACGTCGACGACCGGGCCGATGACCCGGGCGACGCGGCCCGTAGCCGTCGCGGTCTCAACAGTGGTGGTCATTTATCGGTCACTCCCCGCGGTCGCGTCGGCCAGGGCGCTCGCGCCACCGACGATCTCGCTGATTTCCTGGGTGATTTCGGCCTGGCGGGCCGCGTTGGCAAGACGGGAGAGCGTGTTGATCAGCTCACCCGCGTTGTCGGTGGCCGACTTCATCGCGCGCCGCGTGGCGGCGTGCTTCGAAGCGGCCGACTGGAGCAGCGCGTTGTAGATGCGGCTCTCCACGTAGCGCGGCAGCAGGGCGTCGAGGACGTCCTCCGCGGAGGGCTCGAAGTCGTACAGCGGAAGGATCTCGTCCTTCTGCCGCGTCTGCTCCGCCACCTCCTCGAGGCGCAGCGGAAGCAGCCGGGAGTCGATCGCCGTCTGCGTCATCATCGAGACGAACTCGGTGTAGACGATGTGGAGTTCGTCCACGCCGCCGTCCGCCGTCTCCTTCTCGATGGCCTCGATCAGAGGCGCCGCCACCTTCTTGGCGTCCGCGTACGTGGGCTCGTCGGTGAAGCCCGACCACGACCCCGCGATCTTGCGCTCACGGAAGTTGTAGTGGGCGACACCACGCCGGCCGACGATGTAGGAGTCGACCTGCCTGCCCTCGCGCTCCAGGCGCTCGGTCAGCTGCTCCGCGGCCTTGATGGCGTTGGAGTTGAAGGCGCCGGCCAGACCGCGGTCGCTCGTCAGGAGCAGAACCGCGGCACGGGTCGGGTTCTCCGCCTCCGTGGTCAGCGGGTGCTTGGTGTTCGAACCGGTGCCGACCGCGGTGACCGCGCGGGTCAGTTCCTGCGCGTACGGCGTGGAGGCCGCCACCTTGCGCTGCGCCTTGACGACGCGCGAGGCGGCGATCATCTCCATCGCCTTGGTGATCTTCTTGGTCGCGGTGACGGATCGGATGCGACGCTTGTAGACCCGGAGCTGGGCTCCCATGAGTCAGGTCCCTTCCTTACGTCACTTGGCGGCAGCGGCCGGGGTGTCCTCGCCGAGCAGCTTGCCGTCCGAGGTCTCGAACTGCTTCTTGAAGTCGGCGATGGCGTCGGCGACGGCGGTGAGCGTGTCGTCCGACATCTTGCCGCCCTCCTTGATGGAGGTCATGAGGCCCTGCTCCTTGCGGTGCAGGTACTCCAGGAGCTCCTTCTCGAAGCGGCGGATGTCGGCGACCGGCACGTCGTCCATACGGCCGGTGGTGCCGGCCCAGATGGAGACGACCTGGTCCTCGGTGGCCATCGGCTCGTACTGGGCCTGCTTCAGCAGCTCGACCATGCGCTGGCCGCGCTCCAGCTGGGCCTTGGAGGCCGCGTCCAGGTCGGAACCGAAGGCGGCGAAGGCCTCCAGCTCACGGAACTGGGCGAGGTCCACACGCAGGCGGCCGGAGACCTGGCGCATCGCCTTGTGCTGGGCGGAACCACCGACTCGGGAGACGGAGATACCGACGTTCAGCGCGGGGCGCTGACCGGCGTTGAACAGGTCCGACTCCAGGAAGCACTGGCCGTCGGTGATGGAGATGACGTTGGTCGGGATGAACGCCGAGACGTCGTTGGCCTTGGTCTCGACGATCGGCAGACCGGTCATCGAACCGGCACCCATGTCGTCGGAGAGCTTGGCGCAGCGCTCCAGCAGCCGGGAGTGCAGGTAGAAGACGTCACCCGGGTAGGCCTCGCGGCCCGGCGGGCGGCGCAGCAGCAGGGAGACGGCACGGTAGGCGTCGGCCTGCTTCGAGAGGTCGTCGAAGATGATGAGGACGTGCTTGCCCTCGTACATCCACTGCTGACCGATGGCCGAACCGGTGTACGGCGCCAGGTACTTGAAGCCGGCCGGGTCGGACGCCGGGGCGGCGACGATGGTCGTGTACTCCAGCGCGCCGTTCTCCTCCAGCGCGCGGCGGACCGACGCGATCGTCGAGCCCTTCTGGCCGATGGCGACGTAGATGCAGCGGACCTGCTTGTTCGGGTCGCCGGTGCGCCAGTTGTCGCGCTGGTTGATGATCGTGTCGACGGCCAGGGCGGTCTTGCCGGTCTGGCGGTCGCCGATGATCAGCTGACGCTGACCGCGGCCGATCGGGGTCATCGCGTCGAC
>NZ_JBEXZD010000021.1:0-81795 GCF_040628575.1 Streptomyces sp. NPDC006393 | reverse complement strand
GCGAGCGGGCGCACCGGGACCCCGCGCGGTCACATGGTCCGGTGTCAGCGGCCGGGCGCCGACCGGGCGACCGTCGGTTCGCGTACGGCCGTCACGTCCAGGTGAGCCGGCGCGCCCAGTACCGCCGCGCCGCAGCTCTCCGGTCGGGGCGGTACGGCGGCACCCTGCTCCACGGTCACGTGCCACCGGCGTCCGTCGATGTGGGCGACGGTCACTTCCCAGCGGGGCGCCGCGCCGTCGGCGTGCAGGGTCTCGGTGCCCACGACGGTCAGCGCGTCCGCCCGGTCCTCCCCGGATGCGGTCCGCACGGCCAGTTCCGCGGCCTGTCCGGGCCGTTCCCAGGCGGTACGGCCCCGGCAGCCCTCCAGGACCACCCGGCCCTCCCGGACGCCGCGCAGGGCGTCCATGACGGTGTGCGCCTCGGCCCTGCCGTAGGCGTATCCGTGCGGCAGGACGAGCAGGGTCGGGGAGAAGCGGTGGCCGCCGAGGTGGGTGACCTCCCAGGCCTCCCGCACACCGGTGGCGGCGAGCGCGGCCGCGAGCGGCCGGCCGAGCAGGGCGCAGCACCGGTCGCGCCTGCCGTTGGTGCAGACGAGGGCGAGCGGGTCACCCGAGTGCGGCCGGCCCCCCAGTACCGTGTCGAAGCCGCGGTGATCGCCCCTGCCCAGGGCGGCGAAGTCGAGACCCAGCAGCCGCTCGGGGTCGACGGTCATGGCGCTGTGCAGCCATACGTTGCCGGGAACCGTGTGGGCCGCGTACACATGCCGCACGGACGGCGTGCGGCGGTCGGCGTGCCGCCCGGGGCGGCGGATGAGCGCGACCCGGACGCCGGTGCCCTGCGCCGCCCGCTCCAGCAGGCGTCCCAGGCCCGGGTCGAGATGGCTGGAGGTGAGCGCCTTCGGGCCCCACGGACCGGGCTGCTCCAGCAGCAGCCACGTCGTCGCCGTGGGCGCGGTGGCGGACAGCGGCTCGTGGAGCTGCCGGGAGACGGTCGCGCACGTACTCACACAGGCGAGCCTAACCTGACTTGGCGCACCAGCTGCATCCGGCGCCCGGAACGATCTACTCCGGCAGCGGCCGCGGAGGCCGCGGGCCGACGTACCGGCCGCTCGGGCGCATGCGCAGCGGGCGCTCCCCGTACTCCTCCAGAGCGTGGGCGATCCAGCCCGCCGTCCTGGCCACGGCGAAGATCGTCTCACTGGCGCTTGAGGGCATGCCGGACGAGGCCGTGAACACGGCGAGGGCCAGGTCGACGTTGGCGTGCAGCGGTGCGTGGCGGGCGGTCGTGGCGACGATGTCGCGGGCGGCGGCGAGGGCGGGGGCGGCCCGTGGGATGTCCTCCAGGAGGCCGAAGAGGGCACGCGCGCGTGGATCCTCGCCGGGGTAGAGGCGGTGGCCGAGCCCGGGGATGCGGCGGCCCTCGCGCAGTTCGTCGGCGATGACGGGCCCCGCGGCGCCCCGGTCCAGGACCTCCAGGACGAGCCGGTGGGCCAGTCCTCCGGCCGCGCCGTGCAGCGGGCCTTCGAGCACGCCGAGCCCCGCGGAGACGGCGGCGTAGGCGTGTGCGCGGGCGGAGGCGGCCACGCGCACGGCGAGCGTCGAGGCGGCCAGGTCGTGGTCGACGAGCAGGCCGAGCGCGGTGTCCAGGACGCGCAGTGAGGCGTCGTCGGCGGGGCGGCCGGTCAGCCGTCCCCACAGCCGGTGCGCGAGCGGGCCCTGATCGCGGTGTGTGGACCGGACCGGCGGCAGCGCGGCGACGAGGGTCGGGATGAGCACGCGCGCGGTGCCGAGCACGGCGTCCTCCGACAGGTCGAACCGCAGGGGGTCGGCGGCGGCGGCCGCGATCGCGGCGACCCGCAGCCGGTCGGTGGGCCCCGCGTGCTCGGGCAGGGCTTCCACCGCCCGGCGGGCCACGGCGACGGAGGTCTCGGGCGCGGTGAAGGTGACTCCGGGGCGCATGCGCCCGGTCCAGAGCCACTCGGCGATCTCCTCGTAGGTGTGCCGGGCGGCCAGCTCCGTCGCGTCGACACCGCGGAAGTAGTAGCGGTCCGTGTCGATGAGGGTGACGCGGGTCCGCACGGACAGCTCCCCGCCGAAGTCCGCGCCGCTGCCGCCGTCCCGCCGGTTGCGGCGGGCGAGCGCCTCGACCTCCTTGGCGTCGAAGGAGCTGCCCCGGCCGCTCGGATCACGACGGCTGCTGAGCTGACCACGGCTCACGTACGCGTACACGGTCTCGGGCTTCACCCCGAGCAGTTCGGCGGTCTCCTTGGTGCTCAGCCGCCGCTCCGCGGCGCCGACGGCGGTTTCCTGATCGCGCATGGAGCCCACCGTATCCGCCCCAGCCGTCCGGTAAAGCATTGATTGAATCAATGTTGACAGAGATTGAGTCAAGCATGGACAGTCAACTCAAGTCCATGGGAGGAAACATGTCCAGCAACAGGGCCGCAGCCACTCTTGTCGACGCACCGCGGGGCCTCGCGGGAGTCGTGGTCACCGACACCCGAATCGGTGACGTCCGCGGGCTCGAGGGCTTCTACCACTACCGTCAGTACTCGGCCGTCGAACTTGCCGGGACCCGGCGCTTCGAGGACGTCTGGTACCTGCTCGTGCACGGGGAACTCCCCGACGCGCGGCAGAGCGACGCCTTCGCCACCCGGACCGCCGCGCTGCGCCGGCTGTCCGGGGAGGTCCGCGCGGCGCTGCCCGCCGTCGCGGCTGCGAGCGCCCGCTCCGGCCCGCTTTCCGGCCTGCGCACCGCGCTGTCCCTGCTCGGGGCGGCCCAGGGCTTCCGCCCGGTGTACGACATCGACGCGGACCACAGGCGCCAGGACACGCTGGTGGCCTGCGCCGCCGTGCCGACGTTGCTCACCGCGCTGTACCGGCTGGGGCAGGGGCTCGAACCGGTGGAGCCGCGCGAGGACCTGTCCTACGCCGCGAACTACCTCTACATGCTGACGGGTTCGGAACCGGACGCACGGCACGCACGGGCCATCGAGCAGTACTTGATCTCAACCATTGATCACGGATTCAATGCGTCGACCTTCACGGCACGGGTGATCGCGTCCACCGGCGCGGACGCGGCGGCCTGCCTGGTGGGCGCCGTCGGGGCCCTGTCGGGGCCGCTCCACGGAGGCGCGCCCAGCAGGGCGCTGGACACGCTGGACGCGATCGGTACCCCGGACCGGATCGACTCCTGGATCCGTGACCGCGTTCTGGCCGGTGAGCGCATCATGGGCTTCGGCCACGCCGTGTACCGCACCGAGGATCCCCGCTCCCGCATGCTGCGCGAGATCGCCCAGGGGTTCGGCGGGCCGCGGGTCGCGTTCGCCGTCGAGGTCGAGCGTCGCGTGGAGGCCATTCTCGCCGAGCTCAAGCCCGGCCGCGAGCTCCACACGAACGTCGAGTTCTACGCGGGCGTCGTCATGGAACTCTGCGGCCTGCCCCGCGAGATGTTCACCCCGACCTTCGCGGCGGCCCGAGTGGTGGGCTGGAGTGCGAACATCCTCGAACAGGCGGAGGACTCGAAGATCATCAGGCCGGTGGCGCGTTATGTCGGTCCGGTTCCACCGGTGGAGGTGCCCGGGGCGGCCTGAAAGAGACGTGCGGCCTGGTGCCGTTCGGGCGCCAGGCCTCATCGGTGGGCGTCGAGCAGGGACGGGGTGCCGGACTGCTCGCCGGAGGGACGGTCCGGCTCGGTGGGCGGTTGCGCGTGCGGCCGGTGCGGGGACGGGACGCCTACGGGGTGGACCCGGCCTCGTGTGAGGACTCAGGCGTCGGGAATGTCCGCCTTGGCGCGGATCAGCGTCTCCCGGCTGACGACCACGATGCGTTCGTAGTCCGCGCGGGAGGCGTCGGCGGGCAGTTCCCGCTCCAGCGCCTCGGTGGCTTCGGTGCCGATGACGGCGAAGTTTCCGTCGCTCAGTTCGAAGACGTCGGGGCAGTTGGCTCCCGAAGTACTGCCACGGGCGCTCGGAGGCACACCGATGCGGCGCACGATCTTCAAGGGGTACCGGTCCTTAGTTCTGGGCACAGTTGTGGCCAGCACGTTACTGGGGTCGCTGGGGCCACTGTGACCGGATCGGACCAAACGCCACCCGTGATCCGCCGAACGTCACTCGCGCGGAGTGATCAGGAGGGCGGCGGGGTGCCGATGACCCACCACTCGTCCGTGTCTGCCTCGTCGAGATCCCTGATGAGACCGTCGACCATCTGTCCGATCCTCGCCTCCTCCGCCGACTGCTTCAGGGTCGCGCGCTGGGCCTTCGACGCCTCCCAGTAGTCCCGCATCAGCGGGTTCTGGAAGATCTCCCGCAACCGTCCGAACAGCTCCTCCTGGTCCAGCAGCCCCGCTTGGTAGAGGAAGTAGAGGTTGACGTACCAGGCGTTGGCGTAGAAGAACTGGCGCCGCTTCTCCGCCGGAATGCTCTGGTCGTAGGTGTCGATCACCGCCGCCAGGGAGGGATCGTCGATCGCCCTGGCGAGCAGGTCCCAGTGCATGCGCTGCTGATGCGCCAGGGCCCGGCGCCTGGAGTCCAGTTCCTCGTGTTCCAGGCGCTGTGCCTCCAGTCGTTCCGCCTCCAGTCGCTCCGCCTCCAGGCGCCGGCGGCGCGCGGCGAGCGTCAGGGTGGCGGTGACGAGCAGCAGACCGGCCGCGGCGGAGCCGAACCTCCCCGCTGCCTTTTTCTGAGTGACCATGTCAACCCCCGTATCAGGCGGCCGTCCGCCGGTCGTCGGGGCTGGGGCGGGTGACGGGGACCGGCGAGCGGTGGGCGGCGCTTGCCGTCTCCCAGAGTGCCGAGCGGCTCTGATCGGCGGGGAGGCGGAGAGGAGGCGCACGGAGGGAAGCGAGGGTCGCACGCTCCGGCGCCATGTCCAACGTCTGCCCCGCAAGTGCGGCTAACAATCGTTCACTTCGGCGTGATTCGCGCGGCTCGTATCCTGGGTCGGCATTCAGTCGTCCCAGGTGCACCGCGGCCGTGAGCCGGTGCACGCGTCGGTGTGAGAGAGGTCGCGCGGTGAGCCAGCCGAGCCGGAACCCGGATCCGAACCCGAGTCCGAGCCCGAGCGGGACCGGTGGTCAGATCCCGGTCCTCGTGCTCGCCGGATTCCTCGGTTCCGGGAAGACCACCCTGCTCAACCACCTCCTCCACCACAGCGGCGGCAGCCGCATCGGAGCGATCGTCAACGACTTCGGCGCCATCGAGATCGACGCCATGGCGGTCGCGGGCGCGCTGGGCGACTCCACCGTCTCCCTCGGCAACGGGTGCCTGTGCTGCGCCGTCGACGCGGGCGAACTCGATCTCTATCTCGACCGGCTCACCCGCCCCGGTGCCGGCATCGACGTGATCGTCATCGAGGCCAGTGGGCTCGCCGAACCCCAGGAACTCGTCCGCATGGTGCTGGCCAGCGAGAACCCCGGAGTCGTCTACGGCGGCCTCGTCGAGGTCGTGGACGCCGCCGAGTTCGACGACACGCGCGCGAGGCACCCCGAGATCGACCGGCATCTGGCGCTCGCGGACCTCGTCGTCGTCAACAAGGTCGACCGGGCCGACGGTGCGGAGCGGGTGCTCGGGACCGTACGGTCCCTCGTCGACCGGGCGGCCGTCGTGCCGGCGACCCACGGCCGTGTCGATCCCGAACTCCTCTTCGACCGCAGGCCGCGCGAGGAGCGCGTCGGGCAGCTGTCGTTCGACGATCTGTCGACGGCCGACGAGGGCGATCCCCACGGTCCTCACGCCGGGCATCTGCACGCCGGCTACGACAGTCTCTCCTTCGCCTCCGACGTGCCGCTCGACCCCCGCCGGCTGATGCGGTTCCTCGACAGCCGGCCCGACGGTCTCTACCGGATCAAGGGATACGTCGACTTCGGCCCCCACGACCCGCGCAACCGCTACGCCGTGCACGCCGTGGGGCGCTTTCTGCGCTTCTACCCGGAGCCCTGGCCGGCCGGCGCCCGGCCCCGCCGCACCCAGCTGGTGCTCATCGGCTCCGGCATCGACGTACCGCTCCTCGGCAAGGAACTCCAGGCGTGCGAGAACGACGCCCCACACGCCGACGAGCACGGCATGTGGGGCGTCCTGCGCTACGTCCGGGAACCCGAGGACGAGCAGGGAAGCGAGGAACCGCCGGTCTAGACCGGGCCGGCCACCGCCGCCACCGTCTTCTTCAGCGACACGCCCGAGCCGTCGCGGCGCGGGTCGATGTCCGGGAGCTCGGCCGGGGTGCCGTTCTTCTGGGCGGCACGGGCCGGGACGGGGCCCGCCCAGGCGAACGACAGGCAGTCCTCGCCCTTCAGGAAGCGCTGGCAGCGCACGCCGCCGGTGGCCCGGCCCTTGCGCGGGTACTGGTCGAACGGCGTCACCTTCGCCGTCGTCTGCACGGAGTCGTCCAACGTCCCGCGGGAACCGGCGACCGTGAAGACCACCGCGTCCGCGGCCGGGTCGACGGCCGTGAACGAGATGACCTTGGCCCCCTCGGCGAGCTTGATACCGGCCATGCCGCCGGCCGGGCGGCCCTGCGGCCGGACCTGGCCGGCCTGGTAGCGCAGGAGCTGGGCGTCGTCCGTGATGAAGACCAGGTCCTCGTCACCGGTGCGCAGCTCGACGGCGCCGACGATCCGGTCGCCCTCCCTGAGGCCGATCACCTCCAACTCCTCCTTGTTGGAGGGGTAGTCGGGCACCACCCGCTTGACGACGCCCTGTTCGGTGCCGAGCGCCAGGCCCGGCGAGGACTCGTCCAGCGTGGTCAGGCAGACCACCGTCTCGTCGTCCTCCAGGGAGACGAACTCCGCGAGCGGCGCGCCACCGGAGAGGTTCGGCGCCGACTCCGTCTCCGGCAGCTGGGGCAGGTCGACCACGTTCAGGCGGAGCAGACGGCCGGCCGAGGTCACCACGCCCACCTCGCCGCGGGCGGTGGCCGGGACCGCGGAGACGATCACATCGTGCTTGTACCGCCTGCCGCCCGCCTCGTGCGGGAACGGCTCACCGCCCGCGGTGCGGGCCAGCAGGCCCGTCGAGGACAGCAGCACGCGACACGGGTCGTCCGCCACCTGCAACGGCACTGTCGCGGCCGGGACGGCGCCCGCCTCCAGGAGCAGCGTGCGCCGCGGGGTGCCGAACTTCTTGGCGACCGCGGCCAGTTCGGCCGAGACCAGCTTGCGCAGTTCCGCGTCCGACTCCAGGATCCGGGTCAGCTCCGCGATCTCCGCCGTGAGCCTGTCCTTCTCCGCCTCCAGCTCGATGCGGTCGTACTTGGTCAGCCGGCGCAGCGGCGTGTCGAGGATGTACTGGGTCTGCACGTCGCTCAGCGAGAAGCGCTCCATCAGGCGCTGCTTGGCCTGGGCGGAGTTCTCGCTGGAGCGGATCAGCCGGATGACCTCGTCGATGTCCACCAGCGCCGTCAGCAGGCCCTCGACCAGGTGCAGCCGGTCGCGCTTCTTGCCGCGCCGGTACTCGCTGCGGCGCCGGACGACGTCGAAACGGTGGTCGAGGTAGACCTCCAGGAGCTCCTTCAGGCCCAGCGTGAGGGGCTGGCCGTCGACCAGCGCGACGTTGTTGATGCCGAAGGACTCCTCCATCGGCGTCAGCTTGTACAGCTGCTCCAGGACCGCCTCCGGCACGAAGCCGTTCTTGATCTCGATGACGAGGCGCAGTCCGTGCTCGCGGTCGGTGAGGTCCTTGACGTCGGCGATCCCCTGGATCTTCTTCGAGCCCACCAGGTCCTTGATCTTGGCGATCACCTTCTCCGGGCCGACCGTGAACGGCAGCTCGGTGACGACCAGGCCCTTGCGGCGGGCCGTGACGGTCTCCACCGAGACCGTGGCACGGATCCTGAACGTGCCGCGCCCGCTCTCGTAGGCGTCGCGGATCCCGGACAGGCCGACGATCCGGCCGCCGGTGGGCAGGTCGGGGCCCGGGACGTGCTTCATCAGGGCGTCCAGGTCCGCGTTCGGATGCCTGATCAGGTGGCGGGCGGCCGCGATCACCTCGCCGAGGTTGTGCGGCGGCATGTTCGTGGCCATGCCGACGGCGATGCCCGAGGAGCCGTTCACCAGCAGGTTCGGGAACGCGGCGGGCAGCGCCGCCGGCTCCTGCTCCTGGCCGTCGTAGTTGGGGGCGAAGTCGACCGTGTCCTCGTCGATGGACTCGGTCATCAGGCTCGTCGCCTCGGCCATACGGCACTCGGTGTACCGCATGGCGGCGGGCGGGTCGTCGTTGCCCAGCGAGCCGAAGTTTCCGTGGCCGTCGACGAGCGGGACACGCATCGAGAAGGGCTGGGCCAGGCGCACCAGGGCGTCGTAGATCGACGCGTCGCCGTGCGGGTGGAGCTTGCCCATGACCTCGCCGACGACGCGGGCGCACTTCACGTACCCGCGCTCGGGGCGCAGGCCCATCTCGTTCATCTGGTAGACGATGCGGCGGTGCACCGGCTTGAGTCCGTCCCGGGCGTCCGGCAGGGCGCGGGAGTAGATGACCGAATACGCGTACTCGAGGAAGGAGCCCTGCATCTCGTCGACGACGTCGATGTCGAGGATCTTCTCCTCGTACGGTTCGTCGGGCGGCGGGGTCTTCGTGCTGCGGCGGGCCATCGCTGCCGGCTCCTCCTGAACTCTGATCGCTCGCCTACGGGGCGCTCATGCCGGTCTCGGCGGGGCGACCGCGCTCGGCCCTCTCGGGCCCGTGCACGCCCGCCCCGTCGACACCGACGCGCCACTTCGGCTCACTCTTGCTGAAGCGTGTGACGGGATCTGACGCGGACCATTGTGGCGCGCCGCACTGACAACCCGGACAAGACCCCGCCCCACCCCACCGACCGGCCCCCTTCGAACGCCCACCCGCGACCGCCGACGACGGGAACCGTGACGACCGAGACGGGGCCGCCCCGCAGAGTACGGGAGAGTTCCCGACCCCGCCGCCTCGATCCGCGCGGAGCCGGCCGCGGGCCCCGTCGCACCTGCTCCCGGGACGTCGTCGCCACTCCCGCTCGGGGGTGGTGTCGGCCAGGTATTCGCTTATTTGTCTTCTCGTTCCCGGCGTCTTTCCTTCTCGCTCTCGGCGTACGGGGTTCGGGAACTTCGCCAGGGGTCCGTGCGCTTGCATACAGTGGCAGGACCGGCAGGAGAAGGGCGGTGCGCGGACCGCCACCGCGATCGAAGGGACGTACATGCCCATGGGTCACACGGCCACAGCCGAGGCAGGCTCCGGCGGCCTGACAGCGACCGAGCACCGCCTGGCCAACGGTCTGCGCGTGGTGCTCTCCGAGGACCACCTGACCCCGGTCGCGGCGGTGTGCCTCTGGTACGACGTCGGCTCCCGCCACGAGGTCGAGGGACGGACCGGACTGGCTCACCTTTTCGAGCACCTGATGTTCCAGGGCTCCGGTCAGGTGAAGGGGAACGGTCACTTCGAGCTGGTGCAGGGCGCCGGCGGCTCGCTCAACGGCACCACCAGCTTCGAGCGCACCAACTACTTCGAGACCATGCCCGCCCACCAGCTGGAGCTCGCCCTCTGGCTGGAGGCCGACCGCATGGGCTCCCTGCTCGCAGCCCTGGACGACGAGTCGATGGAGAACCAGCGCGACGTCGTGAAGAACGAGCGCCGGCAGAGGTACGACAACGTCCCCTACGGCACCGCCTTCGAGAAGCTGACCGCCCTCGCCTACCCGGAGGGCCACCCGTACCACCACACGCCGATCGGTTCCATGGCCGACCTGGACGCGGCCACCCTGGAGGACGCCCGCGCGTTCTTCCGCACGTACTACGCCCCCAACAACGCCGTCCTCTCGGTCGTCGGCGACATCGACCCGCAGCAGACGCTGGCCTGGATCGAGAAGTACTTCGGTTCCATCCCGTCCCACGACGGCAAGCCCGCACCCCGCGACGGCTCGCTGCCCGAGATCATCGGCGAGCAGCTGCGCGAGGTGGTCGAGGAGGAGGTCCCGGCGCGTGCCCTGATGGCCGCCTACCGGCTCCCGCACGACGGCACGCGCGCGAGCGACGCGGCCGACCTCGCGCTGACCATCCTGGGCGGCGGCGAGTCCTCCCGCCTCTACAACCGCCTGGTGCGCCGCGACCGTACCGCCGTCGCGGCCGGGTTCGGCCTGCTGCGGCTGGCCGGGGCGCCCTCGCTGGGCTGGCTGGACGTGAAGACCTCCGGCGACGTCGAGGTCCCGGTCATCGAGACCGCCATCGACGAGGAACTCGCCCGGTTCGCCGAGGAGGGGCCCACGGCCGAGGAGATGGAGCGCGCCCAGGCCCAGCTGGAGCGCGAGTGGCTGGACCGGCTCGGCACGGTCGCGGGCCGCGCGGACGAGCTGTGCCGGTACGCGGTCCTCTTCGGTGACCCGCAGCTCGCCCTGACCGCCGTCAAGCGCGTTCTGGAGGTGACGCCCGAGGAGGTCCAGGAGGTCGCCAAGGCGCGCCTGCGTCCCGACAACCGCGCGGTGCTCGTCTACGAGCCGACCGCCGCCGACACTGCCGAAGCAGGCGACGCCAAGGACGCGGACGCCGCGGCCACCGACGACACCGAGGAGGCGGCGAAGTGACCGAGCTCGCCACGATGGACTTCCACCCCCAGCCCAAGGCGGGCGAGGCCAAGCCGTGGGCGTTCCCGGCGCCCGAGCGCGACACGCTGGACAACGGCATGACCGTCCTGCGCTGCCACCGCCCCGGCCAGCAGGTCGTCGCCGTCGAGGTGATGCTGGACGCCCCGCTGGACGCCGAGCCGGTCGGCCTGGACGGTGTCGCCACGATCATGGCGCGGGCCTTCTCCGAGGGCACCGACAAGCACTCCGCCGAGGAGTTCGCCGCCGAGCTGGAGCGGGCCGGCGCCACCCTCGACACGCACGCCGACCACCCCGGCGTACGGCTGAGCCTGGAGGTTCCGGCCTCCCGCCTGGCCAAGGGGCTCGGCCTGCTGGCCGACGCCCTCAGGGCGCCCGCGTTCGCCGACTCCGAGGTCGAGCGGCTGGTGCGCAACCGGCTCGACGAGATCCCGCACGAGCTGGCCAACCCCTCCCGCCGCGCCGCCATGGAGCTCTCCAAGGAGCTGTTCCCGGCCACCGCGCGCATGTCGCGCCCGCGCCAGGGCACCGAGGACACCGTCCGCGGCATCGACGCGGCGGCCGTACGCGCCTTCTACGACCGGCACGTCCGCCCCTCCACGGCCACCGCCGTGGTCGTCGGCGACCTCACCGGCATCGACCTGGAAGAGCTGCTCGGCGAGACCCTGGGCGCCTGGGCCGGCTCGCCGGCCAAGCCGCGGCCCGTGCCGGCGGTGCGCGCCGACGACACCGGCCGCGTGGTCGTCGTGGACCGCCCCGGCGCCGTCCAGACCCAGCTCCTCATCGGCCGCATCGGCCCCGACCGGCACGCCCGTGTGTGGCCGGCCCAGGTGCTCGGCACCTACTGCCTCGGCGGCACCCTCACCTCCCGCCTGGACCGCGTCCTGCGCGAGGAGAAGGGCTACACCTACGGTGTGCGGTCCTTCGGCCAGGTGCTGCGCTCGGCCCCCGACGGCTCGGGCGCGGCGATGCTCGCGATCAGCGGCTCGGTCGACACGCCGAACACCGGCCCGGCACTGGACGACCTCTTCACGGTGCTGCGCAAGCTCGCGGCCGAGGGCCTCACCGACGCCGAGCGGGACGTCGCCGTGCAGAACCTCGTCGGTGTGGCGCCGCTCAAGTACGAGACGGCCGCCGCCGTGGCGAGCACGCTGGCCGACCAGGTCGAGCAGCACCTGCCCGACGACTACCAGGCGACGCTCTATCAGCAGCTCGCCGCCACCGGCACGGTGGAGGCCACCGCGGCGGTCGTGAGCGCCTTCCCGGTGGACCGGCTGGTGACGATCCTCGTCGGTGACGCGGCGCAGATCAAGGAGCCCGTGGAGGCCCTGGGCATCGGAGAAGTGAGCGTCGTCGCGGCCGAGTAGCGGCCCGCGGGAACACCGTCCGGCAGCGGACGCGAGGCACGCGCGCGTGGGGGCCCTGGTGACCGAAGCGTCACCAGGGCCCCACGATGTCCGAATTGGGGGAGAGGTTGCCTGTCTGCCCTGTGGCATGCGCTACAAAAGTCCGGATCGGTTTGGGAATTGACAGCGCCCCCCTCTAGCGTCGGTCCGGCTGTTCGTCGGGCAGTGCGCCGCATCCGCGGCACCGGACAGCCATCGCCGAGTCCCCGTACGGCGCGAGCCAGGGGAGCCGGGGACCCACCCAGTCCCTGGGGTGAATCGGACACCCGCGCGCGCAGCGAGGGGTCCGTAGGAGACCTTCCTGCTCCGAACCCGTCAGCTAACCCGGTAGGCGAGAGGGAAGGAAAGGACCAGCGTCTACATGGCGTTCACGCGCGCCACCGGGAAGCATCGCCGCCCCAGCCGGATGCACCGCACCACCGCCCGCGCGGTGGGTGCCGCGGCGCTCACCACCACCGGAGTCCTCGGCGCTCTCGCCGCCACACCGGCCCTGGCCGCCGAGACTCCCGCCCCCGAGGAGACCGGCCTGACCCCGGTCATCACCATCGGCGACAGCGTCGCCCAGAAGATCGACGCCCAGGCCGCCGCCCAGCGGCAGGCCGCCGAGCAGAAGAAGGCCGAGGAGGCCGCGCGCAAGAAGGCCGCCGAGTTGGCGCAGAAGGAGCGCGAGGCCAAGGAGCGCGCCGCCCGCGAGGCCGAGCGCAAGCGCCTCAACGCCTTCGTGCCGCCGATCTCCGGCTCGTACGTCTCCACCGGCTACAAGACCGGCGGCTCCCTGTGGTCCTCCGGCTCCCACACCGGCATCGACTTCCACGCCGCGAGCGGCACCACCGTGCACGCCGTCGGCATCGGCACCGTCGTCCAGACCGGCTGGGGCGGGGCCTACGGCAACCAGGTCGTGATCAGGATGGCCGACGGCATGTACACCCAGTACGGGCACCTGTCGTCCATCGGCGTCTCGGTGGGCCAGAAGGTCGTCCCGGGCCAGCGGATAGGCCTGTCCGGCGCGACCGGCAACGTCACCGGACCGCACCTCCACTTCGAGGCCCGCACCACCGCGGAGTACGGCTCCGACATCAACCCGATCGCCTACCTCCGCGCGCACGGTGTGAACGTCTGAGCGACCCGCGCAGCCCTGCCCGAAAGCCCCGGCCGGTGAAGCCGGGGCTTTCGGCGTTCCGGACGCGGCGCTGTCCAAAAAATATCCATGGATTCCGGCCCGCCGTCGGAAATTCCCGCTGACTGGAATAGAGTCACGGAACGGGCGCCAGGTGTGGCGCGCAAACGGGGATTCCGGCGGGATTCAGGCGGAGGTCGGTCATGCGCATTCCGGCGCACTCGGTGTGCACGGCGATCCGGGACGACATCGTCGCCGGAGTCCATGAGCGCGGCAGCCGGCTCACCGAGGGGGTTCTCGCCCGCCGTTACGGCGTCTCGCGGGTCCCTGTGCGCGAGGCCCTGCGCACCCTGGAGGCCGAGGGCTTCGTGGTGACCCGGCGGCACGCCGGGGCGTGCGTGGCGGAGCCCACCGAGCAGGAGGCCGCCGACCTGCTGGAGATGCGGCTCCTGCTGGAACCGCTGGCTGCCTCCAGGGCCGCCCAGCGGCGCACGGAGGCCCATCTGAAGGTGCTGCGGGGCCTGGTCAGGCTGGGGCAGGAACGGGCCGTGAGCGGCGGCGGCGATGAGTTGCGGTCCCTGGGGGGCTGGTTCCACGAGACGCTCACCCAGGCCTGCGGCAGCCCGGCGCTCACCGCCATGCTGACCCAGCTGCGGCACAAGATCGCCTGGATGTACTCGGTGCCGGTCCCGGCCGACCCGGTGGAGTCCTGGGCCGAGCACGGCGCCATCGCCGACGCGGTGGCGCGCGGCGACGGCGAGCGCGCGCGGGCGCTGACCGCCGTGCACGCCGAGCGCGCGACCGCCGCCCACCGGGTGAGGACTTCGCAACGTCCCGTAAACACATCGGGAGCACGGAATTAACGCGGCGGCCGTATACAAAGAGGGGAATTCCGTGTGGCGGTATTCGCCCTGCCCTTTTCGGGGATGGCTTTCCGGTGCATCGGAATTTCGTTCGGCGCGCTGTGCGGCCGATCCTCTGAGCCGTCCTCTGAGCCGATCCGCTGCCCGATCCTCTGAATCGACTGAATCGACCCTCTGAGCTGATCCGCTGAGGCGATCCCCCGAGCCGGTCCGTTGAGGGACGAGCCGGAGAGAGCGAAGCCGCGCCACCCGGTGCGGGCGACGCGGCTTCAGTGCTCGAGTCGAGACGCGACGTCAGCGCTCGACCGGACCGTCAGACCGTCTCGGGAAGCTCCTCGAGCCCCTCGGAGACCAGCTTGGCCAGCCGGTCCAGGGCGGCGTCCGCGCCCTCGGCGTCGGAGGCCAGGACGACCTCCTCGCCGCCCTGGGCGCCGAGGCCGAGGACGGCCAGCATGGAGGCCGCGTTGACGGGGGTGCCGTCGGCCTTGGCGATCGTCACGGGGACACCTGCGGCCGTGGCGGCCCGGACGAAGATGGAAGCGGGGCGGGCGTGGAGGCCCTCGGCCCAGCCGACGTTGACGCGGCGCTCAGCCATGTGATGCTGCCCTTCGGTGTATCAGGGTTGTCTAGACCAGTTTCCCACACGTGGAGCACGCCCCGGAGCGGCACGGTGTCCCGTCCCGGAATGCGTCGGACCGCGGCCTCGGTCCGATGGGTTTCCTCGCGCGGTTCCTCCACAGACTGCCTCGCGCCGTTGTCGGACGCTAGCCGTACTCTGGGCCCCATGCAGACCTCGTCGGACCGGCATGAGTATCCCGCCCACTGGGAGGCCGACGTGGTGCTGCGCGACGGCGGCACGGCCCGGATCCGCCCCATCACCGCCCAGGACGCCGACCGCTTGGTCAGCTTCTACGAGCAGGTCTCGGACGAGTCCAAGTACTACCGCTTCTTCGCGCCCTATCCGCGTCTGTCCGCGAAGGACGTCCACCGCTTCACGCACCACGACTTTGTGGACAGGGTGGGACTCGCGGCCACGATCGGCGGCGAGTTCATCGCCACCGTACGCTATGACCGCGTCGGCGCCGGTGGTGTGCCGGCCTCCGCGCCGGCCGACGAGGCGGAAGTCGCCTTCCTGGTGCAGGACGCCCACCAGGGGCGAGGAGTCGCCTCGGCCCTCCTGGAACACATCGCGGCCGTCGCCCGCGAGCGCGGCATCCGCCGCTTCACCGCCGAGGTGCTGCCGGCCAACACCAAGATGATCAAGGTGTTCACCGACGCCGGGTACACCCAGAAGCGCAGCTTCGAGGACGGCGTCGTGCACCTGGAGTTCGGCATCGAGCCCACGGACCGCTCCCTCGCCGTGCAGCGCGCGCGGGAACAGCGCGCCGAGGGGCGGTCGGTACGCCGCCTGCTGGTGCCCGGCTCGGTCGCCGTCATCGGGGTGGGCCGCACCCGCGGGGGCGTGGGCCGCAGCGTCCTGGACCACATCCGCGAGGCGGGCTTCACCGGCCGGCTGCACGCCGTGAACCGCGCCTTCGGCGAGGACCGGCAGGAGATCGACGGAGTGCCCGCCCACCGCTCGGTGCGGGAGATCGAAGGACCAGTGGACCTCGCCGTCGTGGCCGTACCGGCCGAGCAGGTCCCCGCGGTCGTCACCGAGTGCGGCGAGCACGGTGTGCAGGGGCTCGTCGTGATCTCCGCCGGATACGCGGAGAGCGGACCCGAGGGGCGCGAGCGCCAGCGCGCACTCGTGCGGCACGCGCGCGCGTACGGCATGCGCATCATCGGGCCCAACGCCTTCGGGGTCATCAACACCTCACCGGACGTCCGGCTGAACGCCTCCCTCGCCCCCGAGATGCCGCGTCCCGGCCGCATCGGGATGTTCGCGCAGTCCGGGGCGATCGGCATCGCGCTGCTGTCCCGGCTGCACCGGCGCGGCGGCGGCGTGACCGGTGTCACAGGAGTGTCGACCTTCGTCTCGTCCGGCAACCGGGCGGACGTCTCCGGCAACGACGTCCTCCAGTACTGGTACGACGACCCCCACACCGACGTCGCCCTGATGTACCTGGAGTCCATCGGCAACCCGCGCAAGTTCACCCGGCTCGCCCGGCGCACGGCGGCGGCGAAGCCTCTGGTCGTGGTGCAGGGGCCCGGATCCGCCCCCCAGGGGCACACCGTACGGGCGACGAGGCTGCCGCACGCGACGGTCTCGGCCCTGCTGCGGCAGGCGGGCGTGATCCGCGTGGACACCATCACGGAACTGGTGGACACGGGGCTGCTGCTCGCCCGGCAGCCGCTCCCGCCCGGCCCGAGGGTGGCGATCCTGGGCAACTCCGAGTCGCTGGGCGTACTGACGTACGACCGCTGTCTCGCCGAGGGGCTGCGCCCGCAGCCGCCGCAGGACCTGACGACGGCGGCGTCCGCGGAGGACTTCCGGTCGGCGCTGTCGCGGGCGCTCGCCGACGAGACGACCGACGCGGTGGTCGTGACCGCGATACCCGCGGTGGGGGAGGGCGCCCCCGAGGACGCGGCGCTCGCCGAGGCCCTCCGCTCCGCCGCGGAGGCGACGCCCGGCAAGCCGGTCCTGGTCGTCCACGTCGAACTCGGCGGCCTCGCGGAGGCCCTCTCGGCGGCAGCCAGCACGGGCCCGCAGGCCGGCGCGCCCGGCACGCCCCCCGAACGCGGCACAACCCCTCAGCCCGGTACGGGCGCGCAGTCCGGCACAGCCTCTCAGCCCGGTACGGGCGCGCAGTCCGGCACAGCCTCTCAGCCCGGCACGGGCGCGCAGTCCGGCACAGCCTCTCAGCCCGGCGCGAGCGCGCAGTCCGGCACAACCTCCCCGCCCGGCACAACCTCCCCGCCCGGCACAACCTCCCCGCCCGGCGCGAGCGTGCAGCCCGGGCGCGCGTCCCGGCCCAGCGGGGACGTGCGGCCCGCGACGGCGTCCCGGCCCGCCCCGGGGCGTCGGCCCGGGAAAGAACCGTGGTTCGGTTCCGCCCCCCTGGACCACCTCGACCCCGAAACCTGCACGGGACCGAAAGCAGGCGCGCACCCGCAGCCAGGTCCGGCCCCCCGGAGAGCGCCCACGGCGGCCACCGGAACCACGCCCGCCGTCACACCGGCGGCGCCGCCCTCCGGCGGCCCCTCCGCCACGGCTTCAGCAGCGGAGCCCGGTCCCGCGCGCCCCGGAGCGCGCTCCCTGCTCATCCCCGCCTACCCCGCCGCCGAGCGCGCCGTCCGGGCCCTCGCCGAGGCCGTCAGGTACGGCCAGTGGCGCCGGGAGGCCGCCGACCCGGGCAAGGTGCCGGAGTACGAGGACATCGACGAGAAGGGCGCCGCCGCCCTCATCCACGGGCTGCTCGCGCGCGGGCAGGGCCTCACGCTCGGCACCGAGGAGACCTGCGAGCTGCTCGGCCGCTACGGCATCCACGTCCGCCGGGCCATCCCCGCGCCGACCGCCGACACCGCCGCCGAGGCCGCCCGGGCCCTCGGCTACCCCGTCGCCCTGAAGGCCACCGCCCCGCACCTGCGTCACCGCGCCGACCTCGGTGGCGTCCGGCTGGACCTGGCCGACGAGGAGCAACTGCGCAGGGCCTACGCCGAGTTGACCGAGCTGTTCGGGAAGCCGGAGGAGCTGCGTCCGGTGGTGCAGACGATGGCGCCCCGGGGCGTCGACACGGTCGTACGGGCGGTCATCGACCCGGCGGCCGGCGCCGTGCTCTCCTTCGGGCTCGCCGGAGCCGCCTCCCAGCTGCTCGACGACATGGCGCACCGGCTGGTCCCGGTCACCGGCCGCGAGGCCACCTCCATGATCCGTTCCATCCGGACCGCCCCCCTGCTGTTCGGCTGGCGCGGTTCCGCGCCGGTCGACACACCGGCCCTGGGGGAGCTGCTGCTGCGCGTGTCGCGGCTGGTCGACGACCACCCGGAGGTCGTCGCGGTCACCCTGGAGCCGGTCGTCGTCGCCCCGCGCGGGGTGAGCGTCCTCGGCGCGAGCGTCCGCCTCGCGCCGCCGCCCGCCCGCGACGACCTCGGCCCGCGCACGCTCCCGGCGTACTGAGCGGGGCTCAGGGCTCGGACTCGGGACACGGGGCTCGGGATCCGGGGTGCGGAGCGGGTTTCGCGGTACTGAGCGGTGCCTCGCAGTCAGTGCGCCCCCGTAGGATGGACGGCATGGCCAAGACCAGTACGACGACCCAGGGGCTGCGGGCGGCGATCGAACGCAGCGGTTACTACCCGGCTCTCGTGGCCGAGGCGGTGGAGGCCGCCGTGGGCGGCGAGCCCATCCGGTCGTACCTGGTCCACCAGGAGACCACCTTCGACCAGAACGAGGTGCGCCGGCATGTGACGGTGCTGGTCCTCACCGGCAACCGCTTCATCGTCAGCCACACCGACGAGCAGGCCGCCGACAGCACCTCCCCGACGCCGTACGCCACGACGTCCACCGAGTCGGTCAAGCTCGGCCGGATCTCGTCGGTCGTGGTCAGCCGGGTGGTGGCCAACCCGGAGCAGTACACGCCGGGCACCCTGCCCCGCGAGATCGTGCTCACCATCGGCTGGGGCGCGGTCTCCCGCATCGACCTGGAACCCGCCGCCTGCGGCGACCCCAACTGCGAGGCGGACCACGGCTACACGGGCAACTCGACGGCGGACGATCTGAGCCTGCGCGTGAGCGAGGCCGGGGACGGGCCCGACACGGTGCGCCAGGCCCTGGCCTTCGCCCAGGCCATCTCCGAGGCCACCGCGGACCTGAGCCACTGATGACACAGTCCACCGCCTGGGACCACCCGGAACCTCTGGCCGTAGAGTCCGCACCCGTCCCCGAGTACGGCTCCGGTTCCCTCGCCGACCTGCTGCCCACGCTGGCCGCGGGCATGGGCGTGCCGGACATGACGGCCGCGATCCCCG
Source organism: Streptomyces sp. NPDC006393 (assembly GCF_040628575.1). Lineage (NCBI taxonomy): Bacteria > Bacillati > Actinomycetota > Actinomycetes > Kitasatosporales > Streptomycetaceae > Streptomyces > Streptomyces sp. NPDC006393. The sequence continues at coordinate 62,941 of NZ_JBEXZD010000021.1, read as the reverse complement.
AGCTGACCCCCGTCGACCGCGCCTGCGTCTTCCTGATCGACGGCCTGGGCTGGCAGCAGCTGCGGGCGCACCCCGAGGACGCGCCGTTCCTCACCTCACTGCTGGGCAGCTCGCGCGGTGGCACCGGACGCCCGCTCACCGCCGGCTACCCCGCCACCACCGCCACCTCCCTCGCCTCCGTGGGCACCGGCCTGCCCCCGGGCGTCCACGGCCTGCCCGGCTACACGGTGCGCAACCCCGCCACCGGCGAGCTGATGAACCAGCTGCGCTGGCAGCCGTACAGCGAGCCGCGCTCCTGGCAGCCGTACCCCACGATCTTCCAGCTGGCCCACCAGGCGGGTGTGCACGCCGCCCAGGTGTCCTCCCCGACGTTCGAGAACACCCCGCTGACGCGGGTCGCGCTCAGCGGCGGAACGTTCCTGGGGCGGCTGACCGGCGAGGACCGCATGGATCTCGCGGCCGAGCAGCTCGCGGCCGGCGACCGCGCGCTCGTCTACACGTACTACTCCGAGCTGGACGGCGCCGGCCACCGCTACGGCGTCGACTCCGACACCTGGCGCGGCCAGCTCATGGCCGTCGACCGGCTGGCCCAGCGCCTGGCCGAGCAGCTGCCGCCGCGCAGCGCGCTGTACATCACCGCCGACCACGGCATGGTCGACATCCCGTTCGACGAGCAGCACCGCATCGACTTCGACGAGGACTGGGAGCTGCGCGCCGGCGTCGCCCTGCTGGGCGGCGAGGGGCGCGCCCGGCACGTGTACGCCGTGCCGGGCGCCGAGGGCGACGTGCTGACCTGCTGGCGCGAGGTGCTGGGCGAGCAGTTCTGGGTGGCCTCCCGCGACGAGGCGGTGGCGGCGGGCTGGTTCGGACCGCGGATCGACGATCGCGTGTACGCGCGGATCGGCGACGTGGTCGCGGCGGCCCGCGACGACGTGCTGCTCATCGCCTCCGAGCGGGAACCGAAGGAGTCGTCGATGGTGGGCAACCACGGTTCGATGACCCCGGCCGAACAGCTGGTCCCCTTGCTCGAAGTTCGCTCCTGAGTCCTTCCCGCGTGTCTCCTCCCGCGCCGCAGTATCCGCCGACCTCACCGAAAGGTGCCCGACCTCCCATGCCCGAGCTGGTGTTCTTCTCCGGAACGATGGACTGCGGGAAGTCGACACTGGCTCTCCAGATCGAGCACAACCGTTCGGCGCGTGGCCTGCAAGGCCTGATCTTCACGCGGGACGACCGCGCGGGCGAGGGCAAGCTGTCCTCACGCCTGGGTCTGGTCACGGACGCGGTCGAGGTCGAGGACGGCATGGATCTGTACGCCTACATCGTCGACCACCTCTCCCAGGGCGGGCGCGCCGACTATGTGATCGCGGACGAGGCGCAGTTCCTGGGGCCGGAGCAGATCGACCAACTCGCACGCGTGGTCGACGACCTGGACGTGGACGTGTACGCCTTCGGTATCACCACCGACTTCCGCACCAAGCTGTTCCCCGGCTCCCAGCGCCTGGTGGAACTCGCCGACCGGGTCGAGGTGCTGCAGGTCGAGGCCCTGTGCTGGTGCGGCTCCCGCGCCACCCACAACGCCCGTACGGTCGGCGGGGTCATGGTCGTCGAGGGCGCCCAGGTGGTCGTCGGTGACGTCAACCGGTCCGCGGACGAGATCGGCTACGAGGTGCTGTGCCGCCGCCACCATCGCCGCCGCATGACGGCCGCCTCGGCCCACGCCGCCGCACTGTCACCGGACGTCCTGCCGGTGTCACCCTCCTGAGGGACTGACCCGGTCAGGGAGAGTGACGGACCCGGCCGACGCGGGTGACGGGCCCGGTCACCGTGCGCCGGAGACCAGGGCGAAGCGTGCGCCCTCGGGGTCCGCGACCATGGCCACGCGGCCGTGGGCGGTGTCCCTGGCGGGCGTCAGGACCTGTCCGCCGAGCGCGGTGAGGCGCTCGGCCGCGTCGTCGGCGTCGGCGACCTCGAAGTACGTCACCCAGTGCGGGCCGCGGTCACGGGGCAGGGCGTGACCCACACCCTGGATCCCGGCGACGGCACGGCCGTCGACGCACAGGGTCACATGGTCGAAGCCGGACCCGGACCCGGAGTCCGCCCCGGCGGCGGTAGCCGGCCGCCGGACCTCGTGACCGAACACCGTCTCGTAGAACTTGGCGACGGTGGCGGTCTCAAAGGTGCGCAGCTCGTTCCAGACGGGTGTTCCGGGGACACCGCCGAGGTCCGTGCCGAGGTGCGCCGCTGCCTGCCACACGCCGAAGACCGCCCCGGAGGGATCGGAGCCGATCGCCAGGCGTCCGGCGTCGCCCGCGTCCAGCGGTCCCACGCCGATCGTGCCGCCGCACAGGCGTACCGTTTCGGCCGTCAGATCCACGTCCTCCGAGGCGAGATACGGCGTCCAGACGATGGGCAGATAGCGGTCCGGCGGCAGCTGGCCGATGCCGGCCACCTCCCGGCCGTCCAGCAGGGCCCGCACATAGGGGCCCAGCTGGTGGGGGCCCGGCCGGAACTCCCAGCCGAAGAGTTCCCCGTAGAAGGTCTGGGTCGCGGCCATGCCGTGCACCATCAGGCTCACCCAGCAGGGTGTGCCGGGCGCGTACCGCGCGTGTGCCCGGCGGCTGTCGCCTGCCGACTCCGGTGCCTCGGTCATCGTCACTCTCTTCTCGGCCTCACGATGGCCGCGTCGATTCCGCTCCCCGGACCCAAACCGATGCTTGCCCCGCCCAACAGCGGTTCCCTGCCCGGAGGATGCCCGCTCCGCGGTTTCCCGCCCGTTTCGGTGCGCTTTCCGACAGGTGTCGATCGGCTGTACAGCATGTGGCCGATCCCATACGGGTCGTGACCGGACCTGTCCGGCCGAGCACATTAGTCGGACCTGGACGCGGCGGCCACCCCGTGCGCGAGGATGGTGACCATGAACGCCATCATCTCCGCATCCGACCTGGCGAGCACCCTGGCGGGGCCGAACCCGCCGGTGCTGCTCGACGTCCGCTGGCAGCTCAGCGTGGCCAAGGCGGCCGGCGAGCCGCCCTTCGACGGGCGCGCCGCCTACGAGTCCGGGCACATCCCCGGAGCCGTCTACGTCGACCTGGACCGCGAACTGGCCTCTGCTCCGGGCCCGAACGGCCGTCATCCGCTGCCCGGCGTCGAGGAGTTCGGCGCCGCGATGCGCCGTGCGGGGGTCTTCGCCGGCCGGCCGGTCGTCGTGTACGACGGCGGTCAGGGCTGGGCGGCGGCACGAGCGTGGTGGCTGCTGCGCTGGACGGGGCACCCCGACGTCCGGGTCCTGGACGGCGGGCTGGCCGCCTGGGAGGGGCCGCTGGAGACCGCGGTGCCCGAGCCGGCCGAGGGCGACTTCTCACCGGCGCCGGGCGCCGTGGCGCTGCTCGACGCCGACGGGGCCGCGGCGCTGGCCCGGTCCGGGGTGCTCTTCGACGCGCGCGCGGGGGAGCGGTACCGCGGGGAGGTCGAGCCGATCGACCCGGTGGGCGGCCACATTCCGGGAGCGGTCTCGGCGCCGACGAACGAGAACGTCGGTTCGGACGGGCGCTTCCTGCCCGCGGCGGAACTCCAGGCGCGGTTCAAGGCGCTGGGCGCGGCCGACGGCAAGGACGTGGGTGTCTACTGCGGTTCGGGCGTCTCCGCGGCGCACGAGGCGCTGGCGCTGGCCGTGGCGGGGATCCCGGCGGCCCTGTACGTCGGCTCGTGGTCGGAGTGGTCCGCGGACCCGTCCCGCCCGGTGGCGGTCGGACCGGACCCGCAGTAGCGATCGTCCGGCCCGTCCGGCCCGTCCGGCCCGTCCGACCTGTGCGATCAGACGACCGGACGGCCGGACGGCCGGGCGGCCGGACGGGTCCACGGGCAACAGCGGGAGGGCTGCCCGGCCGTCGGCCGAGCCTGCGTTCGGGCACCCCGAAAGGAGGGTTTCCCGGCCCCGTGGTTGACCGGGTCCGGGTGTGCGGTGTGCTGGGCCGGAGGTGGGTCGTCCGAGGGATGGCCGGACTGGTCGAGGGATGGCCGGACTGGTGTGGCGAGCGGCCAACGAAGGACCCCCGACTGGCGTGCGGGCGCCGGGAGGGGGAGGGGCGCCCGGGCGGGACGTCCTCCTCCTCGTGTCGTGTCGTACGGCGCGCCGCCCGCGCCGCCTGTCGCTGCTCCTACTCCTGCTTCTTGCGGCGGGTGCCGAACACGATCTCGTCCCAGCTCGGGACGGCGGCGCGGCGGCCGGGCCGGACGCCGTCCGCCTCGGCCTGGCGGTCGGTGGCGCCGATGAGCCGGTCGCGGTGGCTGCCGACGGAACGCGGCATGAGCACGTCCGCGTAGGCGGATCCGGCGCCGGCGGAGGCCGCGGGGGCGGGTGGTTCCTCCACCGCCGCCTCCTGGTCGGGTTCCGCCGCGGGTTCCGGCGCGCGCTCGGGCACCACGAGGTCGCCGCGGAAGCTCGGCACCGCCTCCAGCAGGCTGGTCAGCGAGTCGCGTTCGCCCGTGCTCTCCTCGGCCGGCTCCATCGCCTGCGCGGGCAGCGCGGGACGTTCCCGGTCCCTGTCACGGTCCCGGTCGAAGGAGCGGTCGCGCGGCAGCCGGGCGATGCGCGGCACGAACGGGAAGCTCGGCTCCGGGGCCCCGAGGTCGTCGGACTCCCCGATCAGGGCGCGCGCCTCGTCGTCGACGGCCTGCACCAGGCGTCGCGGCGGGTCGTACGTCCAGCTCGCCGAGTGCGGTTCGCCCGCGACCCGGTAGACCAGCAGGACCTCCCAGGTGCCGTCGTCGCGGCGCCAGGAGTCCCACTGGACGGTGTCCTTCTCGGCGCCGCGCAGCAACAGCCGCTCCTGGACGGCCTCGCCGAGCAGCGGGCCGGAGTTCTCGCCGGGGCGGCGGACCGGGGTCTTGCGGGCCCGCTCGGCCATGAAGGCGCGCTCGGCGAGCACGGGGCCCTCGAAGCGCCGCACCCGGTCCACGGGGATGCCGGCGAGCTGGGCGACCTCTTCCGCGGTCGCACCGGCTCGTATACGCGCCTGGATGTCACGGGGGCGGAGATGGCTCTCCACCTCGATCTCGATCTGGCCGAGGCGAGGACGGTCGCCGCGCACGGCGGCGCGGAGCCGTTCGTCGATCGGAAGCGTGTACTCCGTGCTGTCCGCAGCCTTCAGCACCAGCCGTGTGCCGTCATTGGAGACGGCCACGACACGCAGTTCGGGCATGGGGACCTCCCGGGTGGTGCCTGCCGACGTCACGTGCGTCGCTGCTTCCGCTAGTCGAGTGTGGCCTGCCCGGGTGCAGCCTGCCACAACCTTGCCGAGTTGCCCGGCGTGTCGGGCGCGGGCCCTGGATCGCCGTTATGGCACGGTTACCTGTTCACAACGCTCAGTGACCAACTCCGTCACCCTGTGCAACCAGCCCCCTCCCGGCGGTCCAGCAAGGCCCCGGACACCCTGGCGGGAGACCGGACCCAGGGCTCGCAACAGTACTCCATTTGGACCACGTGCGTGGATTGGCGCGCCGCCCAACTTCTGGCAAGGGACGGGACTTGGTCCTCCCTGACCGGTTTCATCGATCATGAACGTGGCGTACTTCACGTAATCGCCAGAAACGGAACTAACGGTTTCGTCCGTACGTCCCTTTCTCGTGCAGTCGGCCGATCGCGTCCCGAAGGTTCGGCTGTGCTCGATCATGTACGGGAGAGGCAGGCAAGGTCCGGGTATGCGTGAAAGGCCCGACAACGGTGGCGTGCGGAGCGCGGGTGAGGGGGTGACGAAGAGGAAGCGGATCGACCTGAACGTGCCTCAGGTCGCGGGCAGCGCCGTCGCGGCGGTGGTGGCCGCGAAGCTGGCCTCCTACTTCGGCGTCTACGGCACGATCCTCGGGGCCGGTGTCGTCAGTGTCATCGCCACCTGCGGCGGCTCGGTCTTCCAGCACTTCTTCCGGCGTACCGGCGAACACCTGCGCGACGCGACGGCCGTCGCCTCCAGGCCGGTCCCGGCGTCCGTCCCCGGCGGCCCGACACCGCCGCCCCCGGGGGAGTTCACGCCCGGCACCGTCTACCGGGCCCGCGTCAGGAACTGGAAGCGGCCCGTGGTCGCCGCCGCCCTTGTCTTCGGGGTCACCATGGCCGGCATCACCGCGTACGAACTGGTGTCGGGCGACAGCTTCAGCGGCGGGAAGGGCACGACGGTCGGTGACGCCGTGACCGGCCGGCGCGCACCGTCCTCCCCGTCCGGCCCGGCCGGGGACCGGACGCCGGTTCCGTCCGACTCGCGGACCGCGCCGGCCGGGACCGGTGAGGGGACGTCCCCGCGCGGGGACGGTTCCGGCGGCGGAGACGGCGATACGGCGGTGAGCCCGGCGCCGACCTCGGACGCCACCGGAGGCACCGGCACGGGCGCCGGCAGCGGCGGCGAGAGCACCGGCACCCCGGAGACGGGGAGCACGGCCGGAACCGATGCCCCGGACCCGGCGCCCAGCGCGTCCGCTACGACCCCAGCACCCTCCGCAAGTAGTCGTTCTGGAACAGGCGTTCAGGATCCAGCCGGTCCCGCAGCGCCGTGAACTCGCCGAAGCGCGGATAGACCCCGGCGAGGTACTCCGCGTCCCTGGTGTGGACCTTGCCCCAGTGCGGCCTGCCCTCGTGCGCGGTGAAGATCCGCTCCGCGGTGGTGAAGTACCGCTGGTAGGGGGTGCCCCGGAACATGTGGACCGCGACGTACGCGCTCTCCCGGCCCGAGGCGGTGGACAGGGTGATGTCGTCGGCGGGCGCGGTGCGCACCTCCACCGGGAAGCTCACCCGCAGACCGGAACGGTCCACCATCTCCTTCAGCTCGCGCAGGGTGTCGGGCAGGGCCGCACGCGGGACGGCGTACTCCATCTCCACGAACCGCACCCGGCGCGGGGAGGTGAAGACCTTGTAGGGGATGTCGGTGTACGTCCGCGCGGACAGCGCCCGGCTGGAGACCCGGGCGATCGCGGGGATGGTGGCGGGCGCCGCGCGGCCCACCCAGTTGGCGACCTGGAAGGCGCCGTTGGAGAGGAACTCGTCCTCGAACCAGCCCGCCAGCTGCCCCACCGGTGCCTCCGGGCCGGCACTGCGGTTGTTGCGCTTGGTGTTGGTGCTGCCGGTGTGCGGGAACCAGTAGAACTCGAAGTGCTCGTTCTCCGCCCAGAGCTGGTCGAACTCGGCGAGCACCTTCTCCAGGGGCATCGGCTCCTCGCGGGCGGTGAGCAGGAAGAGCGGCTCGACGGCGAAGGTGATCGCCGTGACGATGCCCAGCGCGCCCAGGCCGATCCGCGCGGCCGCGAAGACCGCGCGCTCCTCTTCGGTCCCCTCGTCGGAGCAGGAGAGCACCGAGCCGTCCGCCGTGACCAGCTCCAGGCCCTTGATCTGGGCGGCGATCGACGCGGACTCCCGGCCGGTGCCGTGGGTGCCGGTGCTGATCGCCCCGGACACCGTCTGCTCCATGATGTCGCCCATGTTGGTGAGGGACAGGCCCTCGCGCGCGAGTGCCATGTTGAGCCTCTTGAGCGGCGTGCCGGCCTCCACCGTGACCGTCATGGCGTCGCGGTCGATGGTGCGGATGCCCGTCAACAGGTGAGGGCGGATCAAGACGCCGTCGGTGGCGGCGATGGACGTGAAGGAGTGCCCGGTGCCGACGGCCTTCACCTTCAGGCCGTCCTCGGCGGCCCGCCGGACCGCCGCCGCCAGTTCCTCGACCGAGGCGGGCGCGACCTCCCGCGCGGGACGGGCACCGACGTTGCCGCCCCAGTTACGCCACGTGCCGTTCTTCGCGCTCGCTGTGCTGCTCAACGGAGCCTCCCCGACCCGGAGCCGGCCTGCTGAGCCGGCGGTACCCGAGGAAACCCACCGCGACCGCGACGGCCCCGGACACCGCCGGCACCCCGTACCCGGCCCGCGCGCCGGCCGCGTCGATCACCCAGCCGGCCACCGACGAACCGAACGCGACCCCGACCGCGAGGCCGGTGCTCACCCAGGTCATGCCCTCGGTCAGGTGCGCGCGTGGTACGTGCTCCTCGACGAGGGCCATCGTCGTGATCATGGTGGGAGCGACGGACAGGCCCGCGACGAACAGCGCCACGGCCAGAAACAGCAGGTTTCCGACCAGTAGGAGGGGGATCATACTCACGGCCATCGCACATATGCCCAGCACCCAGCGGCGGGCGGGCGCCCCGGACGGCCGCAGCAGGCCGAAGAGCACGCCCGCCGTGCAGGAGCCCGCCGCGTACACCGCGAGCACGACGCTCGCCGCACCCTTGTGCCCCCGCTCGTCGGCGAACGCCACGGTGACCACGTCGACCGCGCCGAAGATCGACCCCGTGGCCACGAACGTGCCCACCAGCACCTGAAGCCCGCGCGAGCGCAGAGCCGAGCCGCCGCTGTGGTGTTCGCGCGGGTGGGGCTTCGGCTCGGTGGCCCCCTGCGAGGTCAGCCAGAAGACCCCCACGGCCAGGAAGCACGCGGCGAGCAGCGGCCCCGCCTCCGGGAACCAGGCCGTGGACAGACCGATGGAGACGATCGGTCCGAAAATGAAGCAGACCTCGTCGACGACCGACTCGAACGAATAGGCGGTGTGCAGTTGCGGGGTCCCCCGGTACAGCGCCGCCCAGCGCGCACGGACCATCGCGCCCAGGGACGGCACCGAACCGATCCCGGCGGCGCACAGGAACAGCACCCAGTCCGGCCACCGGAAGTACGCGGCGAGCAGCAGCCCCGCCGACGCGCTCAGCGCGACCAGCGTGGCCGGCCGCAGCACGCGGCGCTGCCCGTACTGGTCGACGAGCCGCGAGATCTGCGGCCCGAGTCCGGCGGCGGCCAGCGCGATGGTGGCCGACAGCGCGCCCGCCAGCCCGTAGCGCCCGGTGAGCTGGGAGATCATCGTGACCACGCCGATGCCCATCATCGACAGCGGCATGCGGCCGATGAACCCCGCGGCGGAGAAGCCCTTGGAGCCTGGGGCGGCGAACAGGGCGCGGTAGGGGCTGGGCACGGGAGGTCTCCGGGGTGCGGTTAGGCGGGGCTGCGGTAAGGCGCGTAGGTAGCCGATACAGCTTACGGATTCGGCAGCCCCGTCGCACACGCATATGAAACGGCCCCGACGCGCACGCCATGCGGGTCGGGATCCCGGCTGTCAGCCCCGGGTGGCAGGATCGAGACATGCCAGACGCGCTCGATGCCACCCCGTACGACGCCCTGCTCCTGCTCTCGTTCGGCGGCCCGGAGGGGCCGGACGACGTGGTCCCGTTCCTGGAGAACGTGACACGCGGGCGCGGCATCCCGAAGGAACGCCTGAAGGAAGTCGGGCAGCACTACTTCCTGTTCGGCGGGATCAGCCCGATCAACGACCAGAACCGCGCCCTGCTGGACGCCCTCCGCAAGGACTTCGCCGACCACGGCCTGGACCTGCCGGTCTACTGGGGCAACCGCAACTGGGCGCCGTATCTCACCGACACCCTGCGGGACATGGTCCGTGACGGCCGCCGCCGCATCCTGGTCCTGGCCACCAGCGCCTACGCCTCCTACTCGGGCTGCCGCCAGTACCGCGAGAACCTCGCCGACTCGCTGGCCGCCCTGGAGGCCGAGGGCCTGGAGCTGCCCGGGATCGACAAGCTGCGGCACTACTTCAATCATCCCGGCTTCGTCGAACCCATGATCGACGGTGTGCTGGAATCCCTCGCCGACCTCCCCGAGGACGTCCGCGACGGCGCCCACATCGCCTTCACCACCCACTCGATCCCGACCTCGGCGGCCGACACCTCCGGCCCCGCCGGCGACCACGGCGACGGCGGAGCCTACGTCCGCCAGCACCTGGACGTGGCCCGGCTGATCGCCGACGCGGTCCGCGAGCGCACCGGCGTCGACCACCCCTGGCAGCTCGTCTACCAGTCCCGCTCCGGCGCCCCGCACATCCCGTGGCTGGAACCCGACATCTGCGACCACCTGGAGGACCGCCACACCGAAGGCGCCCCCGCGGTCGTCATGGCGCCCATCGGCTTCGTCTCCGACCACATGGAGGTCCTCTACGACCTCGACACGGAGGCCAAGGCCAAGGCCGAGGAGCTGGGCCTGCCGGTGCGCCGCTCGGCCACGGTCGGCGCCGACCCGAGGTTCGCCGCCGCGGTCCGCGACCTGATCCTGGAGCGCGCCGCGGCGGAGCGTGGCCGGAAGGTCACGCCGTGCGCCCTGGGGACCCTCGGGGCGAGCCACGACGTCTGCCCGGTGGGCTGCTGCCCGGCCCGCGCCCCCCGCCCCGCCGCCGCGGGCACCGACAGCCCGTACGCGTGAGGAGCACCGTGACCGACTCCCTGCACACCGAACTGCTCCAGCTCGCCCTCCAGGCCGCCGCGCGCGCGGGCGCGCTGCTCAGGGACGGCCGCCCGGCAGACCTCGCGGTCGCCGCCACCAAGTCCAGCCCGATCGACGTCGTCACCGAGATGGACATCGCCGCCGAGAAGCTGATCACCGGCCTCATCTCCGACCGGCGCCCCGACGACGGCTTCCTCGGCGAGGAGGGCGCCTCCATCGAGGGCACCAGCGGCGTCCGCTGGGTGATCGACCCGCTCGACGGCACGGTGAACTACCTCTACGGCCTGCCCACCTGGGCCGTTTCCATCGCGGCCGAGCAGGACGGCGAACCGGTCGTCGGAGTCGTGACGGCTCCCATGCGCGGCGAGACGTTCCACGCGGTGCGCGGCCGGGGCGCCTGGGCCACCGGTGCCTGGGCCGGGGAGCGCAAGCTGGCCTGCCGCCCCGCACCGCCCCTGGACCAGGCCCTGATCTCCACCGGCTTCAACTACGTCGCCGAGGTCCGCGCCCACCAGGCCGACGTCGCCCGCCGCCTGATCCCGCTGGTGCGCGACATCCGGCGCGGCGGCTCGGCCGCGATCGACCTGTGCGACGTGGCGGTGGGCCGCCTCGACGGCTACTACGAGCGCGGCCTGAACCCCTGGGACTACTCCGCGGGCGACCTGATCGCCCGCGAGGCCGGCGCCCGCACCGGCGGCCGCCCCGGAGAACGCCTGTCCCGCGGCCTGACGGTCGCGGCGAGTCCGGGGGTCTTCGAGCCCCTCCAGAACCTCCTGGAGGACTTCGGCGCCTGGCACGACGGGCACGGCGGCGTCTAGGCGGCTCGTTCGCCCACGGGGCGCCCAGGCCCCCACGGCGCTCCCGCAGCGCGAGCACAACGGGACCCCCGGCGTCGAACGCCGGGGGTCCCGTTCGTGTGCGGTCGCTCGACCACACGCGGATCAGACGCCGGACACGCCGACCTCCACACCGTGTTCGGCGGCGAGGCGGCGCAGGTCGTCGAGTTCGCCCAGCTCCACCTCGACGAGGAAGTCGTCGCCCTCGTCACGAGCCCGCGTCAGGTCGGACTCGGTCGCCTTTATGCGCTGCAGAAGTCCTGCGGTGAATGCGTCCATGCTGCGCCCCCTCGTCCTGGGTCGTGGGTCGGTGGCACGGGGGTGTGCCGTTCGGAAGGGACGATCACGTCTCCAGTAGGTGCCCAGCGCTGCCCCTGCTGGGCGGCGACGGTGCCGGACACCCACGCCCACTCTGCGGAAGCCGATCGCGGGGTACCGCATGGTCGTGCGGCACATGCAGAGCGTGATCGCGGGGTGTAAAGCCGTCCTCCCCCGGCTCCCTCCCGCGGAAACCTGAACCACGGAAGAAACTTCGGCATTCCCGGACCCTTCATCCCTCTCGCGCCCGGCCCTCACGCCCCGCACGCCCGGTCCGCGGGCCGCCGTCTCCCCGGCTTACAGCCGACTTATGGCCGAAAAGGGCAGGATGGAGGCACACACCCATGAAGGCCCCTGCCCGCGTGCGCCCGAGCGGCGTCACGCGGGTGGACACAGGAAGGACAAGCGACGTGCGCGTACTCGTCGTCGAGGACGAGCAGCTGCTCGCCGATGCGGTGGCCACCGGACTGCGCCGGGAGGCCATGGCCGTCGACGTCGTGTACGACGGTGCGGCCGCCCTGGAGCGCATCGGCGTCAACGACTACGACGTGGTCGTCCTCGACCGCGACCTCCCGCTGGTGCACGGCGACGACGTCTGCCGCAAGATCGTCGAGCTCGGCATGCCCACGCGCGTGCTGATGCTCACCGCGTCGGGCGACGTCAGCGACCGGGTGGAGGGCCTGGAGATCGGCGCCGACGACTACCTGCCCAAGCCGTTCGCGTTCAGCGAGCTCACGGCACGCGTGCGTGCCCTCGGCCGGCGCACCAGCGTGCCCCTGCCGCCCGTTCTGGAGCGGGCCGGGATCAAGCTGGACCCCAACCGCCGCGAGGTCTTCCGCGACGGCAGGGAGGTCCAGCTGGCGCCGAAGGAGTTCGCCGTTCTGGAGGTCCTCATGCGCAGCGAGGGCGCGGTCGTCTCGGCCGAGCAGCTGCTGGAGAAGGCCTGGGACGAGAACACGGACCCGTTCACCAACGTCGTGCGCGTCACCGTGATGACCCTGCGCCGCAAGCTGGGCGAGCCCCCGGTGATCGTCACCGTGCCCGGCTCCGGCTACCGGATCTGATCCGCCGTGGCCGCGACACCCGCGCCGCCCCAGGCGCCCCCCAAGCCCACGTGGGACCCCAGAAGGCCGGAGCCGCCCTTTCCGTGGCTGCGCCCCACCATCCGGATACGGCTGACGCTGCTGTACGGCGGCATGTTCCTGATCGCGGGCATCCTGCTGCTGTCGATCATCTACCTGCTGGCCGCCCAGGCGCTCAATGCAGGCAGCGAGCTGCCCTTCAAGATCGTCGAGGGCAGTGTCACCAGTTCGATCTGCAATTTCCCGGACAAGGCCTCGCCCAGCGAGTTCAACAGCGCCATGAACGCGTGTGTGAACCAGCAGCGTCAGCACGCCCTGGACGACCTGCTGAGCCGCTCGCTGCTCGCCCTGCTGGGACTCGCGGTGATCGCCTTCGCCTTCGGCTACGCCATGGCGGGCCGCGTCCTGTCGCCGCTCGGCCGGATCACCCGGACCGCCCGCGCGGTGGCCGGCTCCGACCTGTCCCGGCGGATCGAGCTGGACGGCCCGGACGACGAGCTGAAGGAGCTCGCGGACACGTTCGACGACATGCTGGAGCGGCTGCAGCGGGCCTTCACCGCCCAGCAGCGCTTCGTCGGCAACGCGTCGCACGAGCTGCGCACACCGCTGGCGATCAACCGCACCCTCCTGGAAGTGCATCTGTCCGACCCGAACGCCCCGGTGGAGCTCCAGCAGCTCGGCAAGACGCTGCTGGCCACCAACGAGCGCAGCGAGCAGCTCGTCGAAGGCCTGCTACTGCTCGCACGCAGCGACAACCAGATCGTCGAGCGCAAGCCGGTGGACCTGGCCGAGGTGGCCACGCAGGCCATCGATCAGGTGCACGGGGAGGCGCAGGCCAAGGGTGTCGAGATCCGCGGCGCGCGCAAGCCCGCCGTGGTCCAGGGCAACGGTGTGCTGCTGGAGCGGATCGCGCTGAACCTGGTGCAGAACGCGGTCCAGTACAACGTGGCGGAAGAGGGCTGGGTCGAGGTCGACACGGACGTCGAGCACGGCCAGGCGGTGCTGGTGGTCACGAACACCGGGCCGGTCGTTCCGGCGTACGAGATCGACAACCTCTTCGAGCCGTTCCGACGGCTGCGGACCGAGCGCACCGGCAGTGACAAGGGCGTCGGACTGGGCCTGTCGATCGCGCGCTCGGTGGCGCGGGCGCACGGCGGCCACATCTCGGCCCAGCCACGTGAGGGAGGCGGGCTCGTGATGCGTGTCACCCTGCCGGTCTGAGATCATGGCCCGGCGTTGGCGCCATCCCCGAAGGATGTTCGCTTTGCGCGGAATTTTCGGGCACCCGTGGCGGTCGTCTCCTGTGTGATCGATCACATGCGCGGATTTCCGGCCATCTACTCTGCGTGATCATGAGGAGGGCTGAAAAGCCGGGAAAGTCCGGGTTTTCAAGGGTCCTGATCACGGGAAGTACACGGTGAGACCGCTTTGAACTGCGCCAATCGAACCGTGTACGGTCCCCATCGCCATCCAAGCCGATCACTCTTGAGGAGTCCGGTTGGGTGTCGATTGAGTAACAGACCTTGATGTGAGGCAAAATCTCCGCCTCGAGGCGGGCACAAGTCCGGCCTCTCACGCGTTACGTGCGCTGGAGACACCGCAGACACCCAGAGGGGGAGAGCGACATGGCAACCGATTACGACACCCCACGCAAGACCGACGACGACGTCGACTCGGACAGCCTGGAAGAGCTGAAGGCTCGGCGGAACGACAAGTCGACCTCCTCCGTGGACGTCGACGAGTTCGAGGCCGCCGAAGGCCTTGAGCTGCCCGGGGCAGACCTCTCCAATGAGGAGCTGGCCGTCCGGGTACTGCCCAAGCAGCAGGACGAGTTCACCTGCATGAGCTGCTTCCTGGTGCACCACCGCAGTCAGCTGGCCCGTGAGAAGAACGGCCAGCCGATCTGCCGCGACTGCGACTGAGGCGGGGTCGGCCGTGACCGGCTCGACCCCTCCTTGGAAGCGCCGCTTCCCCCGCAGGGGAGCGGACTCGGGGCCGCACGACGGCCCCAACGGCGCGCGTGACCACGAGCGAGGCCCTTCCCGTCCGTCCGACCGGACCGATGCCACGGCATCGACGGGATCGGCCTCGCTCGAGCAGGTCCGCGGCGACGACCCCGGCGCCGCGGCGGAAGGGGGCGCGCCCGTCGCCCGACGGCGGGCCGCCGCGATCCGCAGCAGAGCCCGGGAGGCCGCCAGGACCGGCGTCCGCAAGAGCGGGAGCCGCGCCAGGGCGGCACTGGGCCACCTCGCCGACCGCATCATCGACATCGCCCCACGGGTCCCCGTACGCGATCTCGCCACGCTCCGCCGGCAGTTCCCGGGTCTCGGGCCCGAGCAGCTCGCGGACAGGCTGGTGGCGGGAGCGGCCAACGGGACCTCGACGATCGGAGCGGGGATCGGCGCCGCCGCGATGCTGCCGGTGCCGCCCGCGATGCCGACCGAACTGGCCACGGAGATCACCGGAGTCGCGGCGATCGAGCTCAAGCTGATCGCCGAACTCCACGAGGTGTACGGGGTGCGGCCCCCCGGCAACCTGAAGGTCCGCAGTACCGCGTATCTGTCCTCCTGGTCGGGGGAGCGCGGGATCGACGCGATGAAGCCGTCGACGATCGACACGGCCCTCGGTGGCCACATGAAGCGTCAGCTGCGCCAGCAGATCATGAAGCGCATGGTGCGGGACCTGCCGAACCTGATGCCGTTCCTGGTGGGCGCGGCCGTCGGCGCCGTCATCAACCGGCGCGACACCAAGAAGCTCGCGGCCCGCGTCCGCGCGGACCTGCGCAAGATCCAGGTCCCCTGGGACGACCTGACCGCGCTGCCGCCCCTGGAGACTCCCGAGAACCCGCTGCCGGTGGCGGGCACCACCGGAACCACTCAGGACGCCACCGGGACCGGTGACGACGCGAGCGGGACCGGCGACGACGCCACGGGAGACGGCGAGCACCGCCGGCGCTGAATCACGCCCTGCGCGCCCCCGGCGCGCCCACGGTGCGCCTCCGGCGAGGACCTCTGACGAGGACCCGGCCGGGACCCGGCGAGGCCGCCTACGCGGCCCCGGGCGCCGCCGCCCGCGCCGCCCGCAGGGCCTCCGCCAGGCGCTGCGGCTCACGCGTCGACAGGTACAGGTACGGCGTCGGGTCGTCCGGGTCGGTGACCTCCACGCGCAGCGCGGTGGGGATGTAGGCGCGCAGCAGCAGGAAGGCGCGGGTGTCCGCCTTGTGGGTGCGCCAGGCGCGTGCCTCCTCCGCGTCCAGGATCTCCGCCTCGCCCAGCGCCGTGACCGGCACCTTCGCCTCGCCCGCGATCAGCGAGCCGCCCACGACACGAATGCGTACGGAGCCGTAGGAGCTGGCCGTGATCGCCGCGACGGCGGTGCCGCCGACCAGGCCGCCGAGCATCGGCAGCGTGCCGAAGGGGAGCAGGATCAGGGCACACGAGACACCGACGAGGAAGCTGATCAGCCACCAGGAGCGGGGCGCGGTGAGACGTTCTTCGTACGGCTGGGCGGAGAGCTGCATGAAGCTAGCTTGGCACGATGTCGGCGACGGCTTCGGGCGCGGGTAAGGTCTGCGCCTGTGAGTGGTAGTTCCGCAGCTCTTCAGCCCCCCGCCGACGCCGTGCGACCCGTGCGGCATCCCGACGCCCCCGCGCCCGGCGAACTCCTCGGCGCGCACTACGGCGAGTGTTTCGGGTGTGGCGGTCTGCAGCCGCACGGGCTGCACCTCCAGGCCCGGGCCGGGGACGGCGTCAGCATCACCGCCGAGTTCACCGTGCAGCCCGCCCACCAGGGCGCGCCGGGCCTCGCCCACGGCGGGGTCCTCGCGACCGCCCTGGACGAGACGCTGGGCTCGCTGAACTGGCTGCTGCGGACCATCGCCGTCACCGGACGGCTGGAGACCGACTTCGTGCGGCCGGTGCCCGTCGGCACCACGCTGTATCTGGAGGCCGAGGTCACCGCGGTGGCGGGCCGGAAGATCTACTCGAGGGCCACCGGCCGCGTCGGCGGCCCGAAGGGGCCGGTCGCGGTCCGCGCGGAGGCCCTGTTCATCGAGGTGAAGGTCGATCACTTCGTCCAGCACGGCCGCGAGGCGGAGATCCAGGCCGCCATGAACGACCCGGACCAGGTGCGCCGGGCCCGCGCCTTCGAGGTGAACCCGTGAGCCCTGTGAGTCCCGTGAGCCCGGCGAATCCCGGCGGCCGTGACCCCCTGGACGTGCTGATCCGGCGCGTCGACCCCGACGTACCGCTTCCGGCCTACGAGCACCCCGGTGACGCGGGTGCCGATCTGCGCACCACCGTGGCCTGCGAACTGGCGCCCGGGGAGCGGGCCGTACTGCCCACCGGAGTGTCTGTCGCGCTCCCCGAGGGGTACGCGGCCTTCGTGCACCCACGTTCCGGCCTCGCCGCCCGGTGCGGTGTCGCCCTCGTGAATGCCCCGGGGACGGTTGATGCCGGGTACCGTGGGGAGATCAAGGTGATCGTGGTGAATCTCGACCCGCGCGAGTCCGTGCGGTTCGAGCGCTTCGACCGGATTGCCCAACTGGTCGTCCAGCAGGTCGAGAGGGTCCGCTTCCAGGAGGTGGCGGAACTTCCCGACTCGGCGCGGGCCGAGGGGGGCTTCGGGTCCACCGGTGGCCACGCCGCGGTGGACGGCGTGAGCGGCACAAGCGGTCGGGCCGCCATGGGCGGTCAGGCGGGTGGGAATCGATACGCTTCGGTCGTATCCGACCGGGAAGGACAGTGACGTGTTCGGACGTCGCAAGAAGAAGGGTGCCGCCGAGGACGCGGCCGGCGAGGCCGAGCAGGTCGTCGACAGCGTCGACACCGAGGCGGACGAAGCGGAGGAAGAGGCCGAGCGCGAGCGGGTGAGGCTCGAGCCCGAACCGCGGCCCGACGGGCCCTGGGACAGCTCCGAGGTGCGTGACCCGGGCGAGGGCCGGGTGGACCTCGGGGGTCTGTTCGTACCGGGTGTCGACGGCATGGAGCTGCGGGTGGAGGTCGCGGGCGACGCGATCGTCGCGGCGACCGTCGTCCTGCGGGACAGCGCCGTCCAGCTCCAGGCTTTCGCCGCGCCCAAGCGCGAGGGCATCTGGGGCGAGGTGCGCGAGGAGATCGCCACCGGCATCACCCAGCAGGGCGGCATCGTCGACGAGGTCGAAGGACCGCTGGGCTGGGAGCTGCGCGCCCAGGTGCCGGTCCAGCTGCCGGACGGCACCGGCGGCTTCCAGGTCGTACGGTTCGTCGGTGTGGACGGCCCCCGCTGGTTCCTGCGCGGGGTGATCTCGGGACAGGGCGCGGTGCAGCCGCAGGCGGCCGGACTGCTCGAGCAGATCTTCAGGGACACGGTCGTGGTCCGCGGCGAGGGCCCGATGGCACCTCGCGACCCGATCGTCCTGAAGCTGCCGAACGACGCCCAGATGGTGCCCGAGGGCGTCCAGCAGGACGAGGGCCAGTCCCGCTTCGCGGGCGGCATGGGACAACTGCAGCGCGGCCCGGAGATCACCGAGGTGCGCTGAACGGCCACGCGGGGGCCGCACTCCTCGGGGTGCGGCCCTTCGCCGTGTGCGGGGACCGTGCGACGGTCTCCGGGACGAAAGACCTTCGTACGGAACCACCGAGGGGCGCCGTGCGTTGTCGGACCGAGGGATTGAAGGGGCGGGTGCCGGTCGTGATACTGGCGCACGGTCCACGGGGGAGCAGAGCGGGGAGGGCACATGAGCCAGGTCGTCACCGAGACCATGGTGCGCGTCGAGAACGTCCACAAGTCCTACGGGCAGGCGGCGTCCGCCGTGCACGCCCTGCGCGGGGTCTCCTTCGAGGTGCCGCGGGGCGAACTCGTGGCCCTCAAGGGTCGCTCCGGCTCCGGCAAGACCACCCTGCTCAACATCGTGGGCGGCCTCGACGAGCCGGACCGGGGCAGCGTCCACGTCGACGGCCGCGACCTCTCCGAGCTGGGCGAGGACGGGCTGCTCGCCCTCCGCAGGGACCGCATCGGCTTCGTCTTCCAGTCCTTCGGGCTCATCCCCATCCTGACGGCCGCCGAGAACGTCGGGGTGCCGATGCGCCTGCGGCGCGCCGACCCGCGGGAGCGGGAGCAGCGTGTGGAGCTGCTGCTGTCCCTCGTCGGCCTGGCCGACCACGCCAGGCAGCGGCCCGGCGAGCTCTCCGGCGGCCAGCAGCAGCGCGTCGCCATAGCCCGCGCGCTGGCCAACGACCCCGCCCTGCTGATAGCCGACGAGCCGACGGGCCAGCTGGACGCGGAGACCGGCCTCGCCGTGATGGAGCTGCTGCGCGCCGTCGTCCACAGCCAGCAGGTGACCGCCCTCGTCGCCACGCACGACCTGGCCCTCCTGGACCTCGCCGACCGGGTGCTGGAGCTCCGCGACGGCGAGATAGTCGAGCACTGAGCCGCCGGCTCGACCGAGCCCCGCGTCCAGCCGAGTCGCTTCCCCGGGCGTCAGAGTTGCGTCAAAGACGGGTTCCCGTCCCCGCCCGGCACCTTTTGCCGGGATTGATGGCCGTAAGGTCGACGCTGCGTGCACACCTGTGACGGGAAGACAATGGAGGCCATGGGACGCGGCAAGCTCCGGATCTACCTCGGCGCGGCACCGGGCGTCGGCAAGACCTACGCGATGCTCTCCGAAGCACACCGCCGCATCGAGCGCGGCACCGACTGCGTGGTCGCCTTCGTGGAGCACCACGGCCGGCCGCGCACCGAGGTGCTGCTGCACGGCCTGGAGCAGGTGCCGCGCAAGGAGATCGGGTACCGGGGAGGCACGTTCACCGAGATGGACGTGGACGCGGTGCTCGCCCGGCGCCCCGAGGTGGCCCTGGTGGACGACCTCGCCCACACCAACGTCCCCGGCTCGCGCAACGCCAAGCGCTGGCAGGACGTCGAGGAGCTGCTCGCGGCCGGGATCGACGTCATCTCCACGGTCAACATCCAGCACCTCGAGTCCCTCGGCGACGTCGTCGAGTCGATCACCGGGACTCCGCAGCGGGAGGCCGTCCCCGACGAGGTCGTACGCCGGGCGGACCAGATCGAGCTGGTCGACATGTCACCGGAGGCGCTGCGCCGCCGCATGGCGCACGGCAACATCTACACACCCGACAAGGTCGACGCGGCCCTGTCCAACTACTTCCGGCCCGGCAACCTCACGGCCCTGCGCGAGCTCGCCCTGCTCTGGGTGGCCGACCGGGTCGACGAGTACCTGCAGCGCTACCGCAGCGAGCACCAGGTGTCGAAGATCTGGGGTTCCCGCGAGCGGATCGTGGTGGGTCTGACCGGCGGCCCCGAGGGCCGCACCCTGATCCGCCGGGCGGCGCGCCTGGCCGAGAAGGGCGCCGGGGGCGAGGTCATGGCCGTCTACGTCGCCCGCAGCGACGGACTGACCGCCGCCTCGCCCAAGGAGCTGACCCTCCAGCGCACCCTCGCGGAGGATCTCGGCGGCACCTTCCACCACGTCGTCGGCGACGACATACCGGCCGCGCTGCTCGACTTCGCCCGCGGGGTCAACGCCACCCAGATCGTGCTGGGCTCCTCGCGCCGCAAGACCTGGCAGTACGTGTTCGGGCCGGGAGTCGGCGCCACCGTGGCCCGCGAGTCGGGCCCCGACCTGGACGTGCACATCGTCACCCACGGGGAGGTCGCCAAGGGCCGCGGACTGCCCGTGGCCCGCGGCGCCCGGCTCGGCCGGGCCCGGATCGTCTCCGGCTGGGTGATGGCCCTCGTGGCACCGGTGGTCCTCGCGCTGCTGCTCAACGGCGTGGACCTGGGCCTGGCCAACGACATGCTGCTGTTCCTCACCGTGACGGTGGCGGCGGCCCTGCTGGGCGGGCTGCTGCCGGCGCTGGCCTCGGCAGCCGTCGGATCGTTCCTGCTGAACTACTTCTACACACCGCCGCTGCACCGGCTCACCATCGCCGACCCCAAGAACATCGTCGCCATCGTGATCTTCGTCGGGGTCGCGGTGTCGGTGGCGTCCGTGGTGGACCTCGCGGCGCGCCGCACCCACCAGGCCGCCCGGCTGCGTGCCGAGGCGGAGATACTGTCCTTCCTCGCGGGCAGCGTCCTGCGCGGCGAGACCAGCCTGGAGGCGCTGCTGGAGCGGGTCCGCGAGACCTTCGCCATGGAGTCGGTGGCACTGCTGGAGCGACGGGGCGAGGTGGACCCCTGGACGTGCGCCGGGCGGGTCGGCACGGGAGGGCCGCCGGCGCGCCCGGAGGACGCGGACGTGGACATGCCCGTCGGCGATCACATGGCGCTGGCCCTGACCGGACGCGTGCTGCCCGCCTCCGACCGCCGGGTGCTGGCCGCCTTCGCAGCCCAGGCCGCCGTCGTCCTGGACCGCCGGCGCCTGCGGGAGGAGGCCGACCGGGCTCGCGCCCTCGCCGAGGGCAACCGCATCCGCACCGCGCTGCTCGCCGCCGTCAGCCACGACCTGCGCACGCCCCTGGCCGGGATCAAGGCGGCGGTCTCCTCGCTCAGGTCGGAGGACGTCGAGTGGTCCGAGGAGGACCGTGCCGAACTCCTCGAAGGCATCGAGGACGGCGCCGACCGGCTGGACCACCTGGTCGGCAACCTGCTGGACATGTCCCGCCTGCAGACGGGCACCGTCACCCCGCTGATCCGCGAGATCGACCTCGACGAGGTGGTGCCGATGGCGCTCGGCGGAGTGCCCGAGGACAGCGTGACCCTGGACGTCCCCGAGACGCTGCCGATGGTCGCCGTGGACGCCGGGCTCCTGGAGCGCGCGATGGCCAACGTCGTGGAGAACGCGGTGAAGTACAGTCCGCCGGACGAACCGGTCCTGGTGTCCGCCAGCGCCATCGCCGACCGGGTCGAGGTCCGCGTCGTCGACCGCGGTCCCGGCGTGCCGGACGAGGCCAAGGACCGCATCTTCGAGCCCTTCCAGCGGCACGGTGACGCCCCGCGCGGAGCGGGCGTGGGCCTCGGCCTGGCGGTCGCCCGCGGCTTCGCCGAGGCCATGAACGGCACCCTCACCGCCGAGGACACGCCCGGCGGCGGCCTCACCATGGTCCTCAGCCTCCGTGCGGCCGACGCCGGCCCCGAGGCGCGCCCCCAGGGGACGTACCGCTCCGAGACGCGCTCCGAGACGCGCTCCGGGACGCGCTCCGGGACGCGCTCCGGGACGCGCTCCGAGACGTATCGCCCCGAGGGCGCGCACAGCCCCGTACACGCAGAAAGGCAGGCTTCATGACCAGGGTGCTGGTGGTCGACGACGAGCCGCAGATCGTGCGCGCCCTCGTGATCAACCTCAAGGCACGCAAGTACGAGGTCGACGCCGCACCCGACGGCCGGACCGCCCTCGACCTGGCCGCCTCCCGCCACCCCGACGTGGTCGTCCTCGACCTGGGCCTGCCCGACATGGACGGTGTGGAGGTGATCCGGGGACTGCGCGGCTGGACCCGGGTGCCGATCCTGGTGCTGTCCGCGCGGCACTCCTCCGACGAGAAGGTGGAGGCGCTGGACGCGGGCGCCGACGACTACGTCACCAAGCCCTTCGGCATGGACGAGCTGCTCGCCCGGCTGCGCGCCGCCGTCCGCCGGGCCGAACCCGTGGGGACCGGCGAGGACGACGTGACGACGGTGGAGACGGAGGGGTTCACCGTCGACCTGACCGCGAAGAAGGTCAACCGGGGCGGCAAGGACGTGCGGCTGACGCCGACCGAATGGCACCTGCTGGAGGTGCTGGTGCGCAACACCGGCCGCCTGGTCAGCCAGAAGCAGCTGCTCCAGGAGGTGTGGGGGCCGTCGTACGGGACGGAGACCAACTACCTGCGCGTGTACATGGCCCAGCTGCGCCGGAAGCTGGAGGCCGACCCGTCGCACCCCAAGCACTTCGTGACCGAGCCCGGGATGGGCTACCGATTCGAACGGTGAGGACGGCCGGGGTGAGCGGGGTTACGGCGCTGTCGGTGTGCACCGGTACGCTTCAGATATGAGTGCTGTTCCTCGTTCCGAAAAGCCGGCCGGCCGGTTCCGGCGCATGCTCGACCGGCTCTCCTCCTCGCAGGAGGACCTGGAGTCCGAGGAGCTGCGGGAGGACGCCGACACCGCGGGCTGTACGCGGATCGGTGACTGCCACGACCGGCAGATCGTCACCGTTACTGGTACCTTGCGCACGGTCACCCTGCGTCCGCGCGCGGGCGTGCCGGCACTGGAGGCCGAGCTGTTCGACGGCTCCGCCGCACTGGACGTGGTCTGGCTCGGCAGGCGCTCCATCGTCGGGATAGAACCGGGGCGCAAGCTGATCGCATCGGGCCGGATCTCGATGAGCCGGGGCCGCCGGGTGCTGTTCAACCCCAAGTACGAACTGCGACCCCTCGGACGGGAGTAGCCCGTGACGTCACTCGACAAGCCGACCGAAGAGAATACCGCCGGCGACGAGGCGAGGGCGGTGACGGAGGCCGCGCTGTTCGAGGCGTTCGGCGGGGTGCGGGGGATGGTCGAGACCGTCCTGCCCGGCCTGCTCTTCGTCACCATCTACACGATCAACAAGGACCTGCACTGGTCGGCGATCGCCGCGCTCGTGGTCTCCGTGGTGCTGGTCGCGGTCCGGCTGGCGATGCGGGACACCGTCAAGCACGCCTTCAGCGGCGTCTTCGGCGTGGCGTTCGGTGTGGTCTTCGCGATGATGACCGGCAACGCCAAGGACTTCTACCTGCCGGGCATGCTCTACACGCTGGGCCTGGGCCTCGCCTACATCGTCACCACGCTCGCCGGCGTCCCGCTGATCGGCCTGATCCTCGGCCCGGTCTTCAAGGAGAACCTCTCCTGGCGCACCCGCAACCCGGGCCGCAAGAAGGCGTACGCGAAGGCCAGCTGGGCCTGGGGCCTGATCCTGCTCGCGAAGTGCGCGATCCTCTTCCCGCTGTACTGGTGGGCGGACACGACGCAGCTCGGCTGGGTCCTGATCATCCTCAAGATCCCGCCGTTCCTGCTGGCGGTGTACCTGACCTGGCTCTTCCTGGCCAAGGCTCCCGCTCCCATCGACGTGTTCGCGGAGATGGAGGCGGAGGAGAAGGCCGAGGAGGAGCGCAAGGCCGCCCTGGCGGCCGAGCGCGGCGACACCCCGGGCGGATCGAGCAGCCCCGGCGGCGGCCGCCACCGCCGCTAGCCCTTGAGCGGCTGCACGGCTGCACGGCTGGACGGCTGAGCGGAAAGTGAAAGGGAAGGGGCGCCCGGAGATCTCCGGGCGCCCCTTCCCTTCACGTCGTGACGTCTCCGCGACCCGTCACAACCTGGCGGACTCAGTCCTCGGCGTCCTCCCGCCGCACCGACAGCAGGTCCTCCAGCTGGCCCTCGCGGGCCTGCGCGGCCACGAACAGCAGTTCGTCGCCCACCTCCAGGGAGTCCTCCTGGGACGGGGTGAGGACGCGGTTGCCGCGGATGATGGTGACCAGGGACGTGTCCTGGGGCCACTGGACCTCGCCGACCTGCGTGCCGGCCAGCGCCGACTCCTCCGGCAGGGTCAGCTCCACCAGGTTGGCGTCGCCGTGGCTGAAGCGGAGCAGGCGCACCAGGTCGCCGACGCTCACCGCCTCCTCGACCAGGGCGGACATCAGACGTGGAGTGGACACGGCGACGTCCACGCCCCACGCCTCGTTGAACAGCCACTCGTTCTTCGGGTTGTTCACCCGGGCCACGACGCGCGGCACGCCGTACTCCGTCTTCGCCAGCAGGGAGACGACCAGGTTCACCTTGTCGTCGCCCGTCGCGGCGATCACGACGTTGCAGCGCTGCAGCGCCGCCTCGTCCAGGGACGTGATCTCACAGGCGTCGGCCAGCAGCCACTCGGCCTGCGGAACGCGCTCGACCGAGATCGCGGTCGGCGCCTTGTCGACGAGAAGGACCTCGTGGCCGTTCTCCAGCAGCTCGCCCGCGATCGAGCGACCGACCGCGCCGGCACCGGCAATGGCGACCCTCATCAGTGACCGCTCTCCTCTTCGGGGCCCTCGGCGAACGCCGCCTCGACCTTCTCCACGTCGTCCGTCCGCATCATCACGTGCACGAGGTCGCCCTCCTGCAGCACCGTCTGCGAGGACGGCAGGATCGCCTCGCCGAGGCGGGTCAGGAACGCCACGCGGACGCCCGTCTCCTCCTGCAGTTTGCTGATCTTGTGGCCGACCCACTTCGGGGAGGCGTGCACCTCGGCGAGCTGCACCCCGCCGGTGGGGTCGCGCCACAGCGGCTCCGCGCCCGAGGGCAGCAGCCGGCGCAGCATCTGGTCGGCCGTCCAGCGCACCGTGGCCACGGTCGGGATGCCCAGGCGCTGGTAGACCTCGGCGCGGCGGGGGTCGTAGATCCGGGCCGCGACGTTCTCCACGCCGAACATCTCCCGGGCCACCCGCGCGGAGATGATGTTGGAGTTGTCGCCGCTGGAGACGGCGGCGAAGGCGCCCGCCTCCTCGATCCCCGCCTCGCGCAGGGTGTCCTGGTCGAAGCCGATCCCGGTGACCCGGCGACCGCCGAACCCGGGACCCAGTCGGCGGAAGGCGGTGGGGTCCTGGTCGATCACGGCGACCGTGTGCCCCTGTTGCTCCAGGGTCTGGGCGAGAGCGGAACCCACTCTCCCGCAGCCCATGATGACGATGTGCACGACCGTCCTTCCGGTGTCAACAGCTACTTCTCAGCCCCATCAGGGTCTCAGACAGAGGGACAAGCTACACATGGGCGGTACGGGCCCGGCACCCCCCGGCCGCATCGCGGACGGATCTCGGCGACCGCGCCCCCGCCGGCCCCGGCCGAGGGACCTGTTCCGCTTCGGCGGGCGGGCGCCGAGTGATGCTGCGCACGCTGCACAGGGTGAGGAATCCGAGGCCGAGCAGCGTCGCGGCGGCGCCGATCAGCTCCGCGGTCGGGGGCATGGGACCTCCGGGGGGTCGGGCGGGGACGGTCGAACGGGCCGGAATCGGCAGAGTTCAGTCAAGTTCCGTCATCTAGGCACGGCCGCGCCCTCACCTGCGGAATCCGTAACGCTCGCGGCCCCCGATTTCACTCGTGAGGCAGATCTCGGGTGGCAGGTGGGCGACCTCCTGTTCGAAGCCTTACGATCCTCTGTTGTGTCCAAACTGACCGACGTGCCCAAACGGATTCTGATCGGGCGCGCACTGCGCAGCGACCGGCTGGGGGAGACCCTTCTGCCGAAGCGCATCGCACTCCCCGTCTTCGCCTCCGACCCGCTGTCCTCCGTGGCGTACGCGCCCGGGGAGGTGCTGCTGGTCCTGTCCATCGCGGGCGTGTCGGCGTACCACTTCAGCCCGTGGATCGCGGCCGCGGTGGTCGTGCTGATGTTCACGGTGGTGGCCTCCTACCGGCAGAACGTGCACGCCTATCCCAGCGGTGGCGGCGACTACGAGGTGGCGACCACCAACCTCGGCCCCAAGGCGGGCCTGACGGTGGCCAGCGCGCTGCTCGTCGACTACGTCATGACCGTGGCCGTCTCGATCTCCTCCGGCATCGAGAACCTCGGCTCCGCGATCCCGTTCGTCGTCGAGCACAAGGTGCTGTGCGCGGTCATCGTCATCGTGCTGCTGACGCTGATGAACCTGCGCGGGGTGAAGGAGTCGGGCACGCTGTTCGCGATCCCGACGTACGTCTTCGTCGCCGGCGTCTTCGTCATGATCCTGTGGGGCGCGTTCCGCGGGCTGGTCCTCGGCGACACCATGCGGGCGCCGACGGCGGACTACCACATCAAGGCCGAACACCAGGGGCTCGCGGGATTCGCGCTGATCTTCCTGCTCCTGCGCGCCTTCTCCTCCGGCTGCGCCGCGCTCACCGGTGTCGAGGCGATCTCCAACGGCGTTCCGGCCTTCCGCAAGCCCAAGTCCAAGAACGCGGCGACCACGCTGGCGATGATGGGCCTGCTGGCCGTGACGATGTTCTGCGGCATCATCGCCCTCGCCGCGTCGACGAACGTCCGCATGGCCGAGAGCCCGGCCACCGACCTGCTCCACAACGGCGTCCCGGTCGGCTCCGGATACGTCCAGAACCCGGTGATCTCCCAGGTCGCCGAGGCCGTGTTCGGCAAGGGCAGCTTCCTGTTCGTCGTCCTGGCCGCCGCCACCGCCCTGGTGCTGTTCCTCGCCGCGAACACGGCGTACAACGGCTTCCCCCTCCTCGGCTCGATCCTCGCCCAGGACCGCTACCTGCCCCGCCAGCTGCACACCCGCGGCGACCGCCTGGCGTTCTCCAACGGCATCGTGCTGCTCGCGGGCGCCGCGACCCTGCTCACGGTCATCTACGGCGCCGACTCCACCCGGCTGATCCAGCTGTACATCGTCGGTGTGTTCGTGTCCTTCACGCTCAGCCAGACCGGCATGGTCCGGCACTGGAACCGCCACCTGGCCACCGAGAAGGACCAGGCCAAGCGGCGCCACATGATCCGCTCGCGGGCCATCAACGCCTTCGGCGCCTGCCTCACCGGTCTGGTGCTGGTCGTGGTCCTCCTCACCAAGTTCACGCACGGCGCCTGGGTGGCCCTGCTCGGCATGTGCATCTTCTTCGCGACGATGACGGCGATCCGCAAGCACTACGACCGCGTCTCCGAGGAGATCGCCGCACCGGAGGGCCCGAGCGACGACAGCGTCCGCCCCTCCCGCGTCCACTCCGTCGTCCTCATCTCCAAGATCCACCGCCCCACCCTGAGGGCGCTGGCGTACGCCAAGCTGATGCGCTCGGACACCCTGGAGGCGCTCACCGTCAACGTCGACCCGGCGGAGACCAAGGCGCTGCGCGAGGAGTGGGAGCGGCGCGGCATCGACGTACCGCTGAAGGTGCTCGACTCCCCGTACCGCGAGGTCACGCGGCCGGTCATCGAGTACGTCAAGAGCCTGCGCAGCCAGTCCCCGCGCGACGCGGTCTCGGTGATCATCCCCGAGTACGTCGTCGGCCACTGGTACGAGCACCTGCTGCACAACCAGAGCGCCCTGCGCCTGAAGGGCCGGCTGCTGTTCACCCCGGGCGTCATGGTGACCTCGGTGCCGTACCAGCTGGTGTCCTCCGAGGCCGCCCGGGACCGGGCCCGCAAGCGGCAGGACTGGAACGCCCCGGGTGCGGTCCGGCGCGGGCCGGCCGTGGTGCGGCCCAAGGAGCCTTCGGCGTCTTCGGCGCCTTCGTCCTCTTCGGGCAAGGACTGAGGCAGGCCGGGGCGGGCCGAGGCGGGGTGGCGAGGCCGTAGACTGGTGGGCTGTTGTCGGGCCCCCTCGCGGGGCCGCTCCCGCCCCCGTCCGCGATCTCGATCTGGAGTCACCCCGCCATGCCCGCAGAACCGAAGAAGTCGCTGGTGGGGGAGGAGTACGAGGTCGAGATCGGCCCCGTCGCCCACGGCGGTCACTGCATCGCCCGGACCTCCGAGGGCCAGGTGCTGTTCGTCCGGCACACGCTGCCCGGCGAGCGGGTCGTGGCACGCGTGACCGAGGGCGAGGAGGGCGCGCGGTTCCTGCGTGCCGACGCCGTACGGATCCTGGAGCCGGCCAAGGACCGTATCGAGGCGCCCTGCCCCTACGCCGGCCCCGGCCGCTGCGGCGGCTGCGACTGGCAGCACGCCAAGCCGGGCGCCCAGCGCCGCCTGAAGGGCGAGGTCGTCGCCGAACAGCTCAAGCGCCTCGCGGGCCTCACGCCCGAGGAGGCCGGCTGGGACGGCACGGTGATGCCCGCCGAGGGCGACAAGCTGCCCGCCGGGCAGGTCCCGCAGTGGCGGACCCGTGTGCAGTACGCGGTCGACCCGGCCACCGGGAAGGCCGGTCTGCGCCGCCACCGCTCGCACGAGGTCGAGCCGATCGAGCACTGCATGATCGCGGCGCAGGGCGTCAGCGAACTCGGCATCGAGCGGCGTGACTGGACGGGCATGGAGACGGTCGAGGCGATCGCCGCGACCGGCTCGCAGGACCGCCAGGTGATCCTGACCCCGCGTCCGGGCGCCCGCCTCCCGCTGGTGGAACTGGACAAGCCGGTCTCCGTCCTCCGCGTCGACGAGAAGTCCGGCGGCGTCCACCGCGTGCACGGCCGCCCCTTCGTCCGCGAGCGCGCCGACGGCCGCACCCACCGCGTGGGCGGCGGCGGTTTCTGGCAGGTCCACCCGAAGGCGGCGGACACCCTCGTGACGGCGGTCATGCAGGGTCTGCTGCCCCGCAAGGGCGAGACGGCCCTTGACCTCTACTGCGGTGTCGGCCTCTTCGCGGGTGCGCTGGCCGACCGCCTCGGCGACAACGGCGCGGTCCTCGGCATCGAGTCCGGCAAGCGCGCGGTGGAGGACGCCCGGCACAACCTCGCCGACTTCCCCCGCGTCCGCATCGAACAGGGCAAGGTCGAGTCCGTCCTGCCCCGCACCGGCATCACCGAGGCCGACCTGATCGTCCTGGACCCGCCCCGCTCCGGCGCGGGCCGCGACACCGTCTCCCACCTCTCCTCCCTCGGCGCCCGCCGCATCGCCTACGTCGCCTGCGACCCGGCCGCCCTCGCCCGCGACCTGGCGTACTTCCGCGAACAGGGCTACCGGGTACGGACGCTGCGGGTGTTCGATCTTTTTCCGATGACGCATCATGTGGAGTGCGTGGCGATTCTGGAGCCGGTCGAGAAGGGGCGCTGACTGCGGTTTTGCAGCGCTCTTCGGCTACTCGACCTGTTTCCGCCGGCGACGGATGAGCGGTGTCGATCGTCTGTAAAGGCGGCCTGACCTGCGGATTCAGGAGGGTGTGGCGACCGCGGCGCAAGTCGTGTCCGTGCGTTCCTCGGGCCGCTGACGCTCGCATGGCGCTCGTTCTGCAGCCCCGTCACGTCAGCAGGTCGCGTCCGACGCGGCTGTGCGGTCTGCCAGGGCGGCCCCGTTGGCAACCGGTGGAGTCGGCTCCACTCAGCGGTGAGGGCACGACGAAGATCGATGTGATGCAGTCAACTCCAGCAGCCACGGGTGCGGACCCAGGAGAGTCGCCGGCGATGGACATGACGCCTCCGCAGCTCACAAGCCGGACCGGCGAGTACAGGCCGTCCTCCGACGCCAGTGTCAGAAGCGTGCTGGTATTCCGTGGAGGAAAGCCCTTTCCAGGCGATGAGTTGCCGGCTACCGGTTTCCCGGTCTCCGACCAGGATTCCGGTAGGGCCGACCTGCACGCCGAAACGGTAGACCGCCCACTGGTATCCGTCGGTGTACAGCACGTTGTGGAGTGCCTTGATCTTCTCCCACTGCTTTCGGTCGTGGGTCTTCACCGACCACTTCTCCGGATCGGCCCCCGAGCCCGGCTGCTTCAGCTCGACGTGCCCTACGGTCCTGCCGCCGCTGGCGATGGCGAAGTCGGGCCGGATCCCGAGTTCTTTGACCCGACTCTGACCGTGGGCGATGAGCTTGAGGCGTTGCCGCGAGGCCATGCCGCGCAGCAGTTGCTCCACCGGTGCGGTGAGACTGTCCTCCCTGCTGCTGACCGCCCCTGCGGGCCCTTGCGGCTTGGCCCTGACTTCCTCGCCGAACCGGGCGACGAGGTCTGCGACCGATCCGGTCGTGCCCTTCCCCGCCCAGACGTCCCGTACTTGATCCCTTGCGCCACGGCGCGGGATGCGACCGTCTGCTGCCCGGTCGGGATGCATCGCTCACGGAGGCGCCCCGGCTGCATGGACATACATCATTGTGGTACATACGCTAATCTTGGTACATGTCGATGAAGCGCACCAACGTCTACGCTGATCCGGAAGACCTCGCGATCATTAAAGAGGCTGCGAAGCGGCGCGGTATCAGCGAGGCAGAGATCATCCGTCAGGGCATCCATCTCGCGGCCATGGCCAACCGCGTATGGGACGAGCCTCTCTTCTCCCGCACCTTCCAGGGGGCGGGGCACACTCCCGGCAAGCATGACGTGCGTGACGCTGTTGCCGATGCGGTGCGCCGAGAGACCGGGACCGGGACCGCTGCGTGATCGTCGTCATCGCGGACACTTCCGGGCTGCTTGCGGCGCTCGACTCCGCCCACCCCGAGCATCAAGCGTCGAACGAAGCCATCATGGCTGCTGGGCTCCTGGTGATGTCCCCGCTGCTGCTCGCGGAGATCGACCATGTCGCCACGCGTGAGCTCGGCCGTGAAGCGGCGCTCAGCGCGGTCGACGACATCCGCCACTGGGTGCGACGAGGCCGTGTCGTTCTCCCCGAGATCACGGAGGACCATCTGGGTGCCGCCCAGTCGGTGCGGGCCCGCTATCGCGACTTGGACCTGGACCTCGCGGACGCGGTGAACGTGGCCCTTGCCGCTGAGTACGACACCGACGCCGTACTCACGCTCGACCGGCGCGATTTTCGGGCTGTGCGCCCATTGGGCCGGCACAAGGTGTTCCGGGTGTTGCCCGACGACCTTCCGATCTGATTTCGGATGGTGCCTGGCTGTGTCGTCCGTCGGATTCCGTCGGTCATGACGCTCGCGACCCTCGCGGGCTCCCTGGTGAGGCGGGAAACCCCACCTGACCTGCAGTTCCCCGGATGCGGTCCCGGTCGACATCTTTCCGATGACGCACCACATGGAGTGCGTGGCGATTCTGGAGCCTGCTCGGAAGGCTTCCTGACCTGCGGCTTCGACCTTCCCCGACAGTCAACTCGCTCGACGAGAAGGAGCTCAAGGCGTCGCTCGATCAGATGCCCGACGCTCTCGGCCACGCCCTGGAGGCAGCGACCCTCGGCTACCCCGCAGTGCATCCGGACTCCGGCGTGGTGCGGGACGGGGACAACGCCGCGGTCATGCAGAAGGTCATGGAAAAGTACGGTGCGGACCCGGGTCTGCTCAAGAAGCACCACGAGGCGATGGCCGACAGCCTGGGCGTCATGGGCGCCGGCTACATCGACGACATCAACTGGGCGCTGGACAAGAACGATCCGGACAGCGTGTTCGCGCCGGGCAAGAACCCGGACGGGCACCTCGACACCGCGGACGGGAACGGGCGGAGCGTCGTCCGGGGCTTCCTCAGCACCCTGGGTCAGCACCCGGACGCCTACGCGACGGTCTCGACCGCGGAGCAGGTCTACACCCGCAGCGCGCTGGAAGAGACGGTGGGCCCGGACGGAAAGATCAACGAGGGCGCTGCCAGGGCGACCGTGCGCGTGGGCGCCGAGGTGCAGGGCATGCTCGACCAGTCCCGGGCCGACCAGGTGGAGGCGACGAACCTCAAGACCCACGAGGACTACGAGAAGGCCGTCGCCAAGCGGTCGGGCTGCATCGAGTTCGGGGCCACGGCGGGCGTCGCGGCGGGCGTCGCCTTCCTGCCCGCGACCGCGGCCGTGGGCACGGCCGCGGTGCTCATCCCGCTGGCGACCGATACCGCCAGTGGTGCCGCCGAACAGTTCATCGGCCAGATGGTCGGCGACATCTCCGACGGCTCGGTGGATGAGCACAAGGAGAAGATGGAGGACCTCACCGAGGAGGACAGGAAGAGGATCTACTCCGCCGGTGAGAGCATGGCCGAGGCCCCGATGGAGGAGTTCCTGCGGCACAACGGTGTGGACGCCGACAAATCCGTGTTCGCGCAGGACCTGCACGAATCGATGCCGATCGGCTACGGAGTCGGCAACGACCGGGAGAACCAGCAGGGCAACGACCCGGAGACCGGCTGATGCCGGTGGACGGCCGAGGAGACATGAGGATGCGGACAGTGATCAGTCGTGGGTCGGTACGCGGGGGACTGCTCTCCGCGGCCATGGCCGGCTCGTTGGTTCTCGGGGCCACCGGTTGTGGAGGGGACGGGGACAAGGACAAACTCCCGAAGGACTACAAGGTCGTTGCGGGGACACAACTCTGCGGTGGCGGTGCCGTGTCCGCCGACGCGTCCCGGGCGCTGAAGGTGATCACGGGGTCGTCGCGGTTCGAGGCGTCGGCGGAGAGGTATACCGTCGCGAAGGCCGCGGCGGACCTTGTCGCGGCGTTCTCGACCTCCACCGTGACCGTGACCAAGGACGTCTGCCGTGTCTTCATGCCCATCGGCGCGCCGGATTTCGAACTCAGAATCACCTGGAGGCTGACCGACGACGTCTCGACGGACGACCCGGCGGCACCGAAGTTCACCGTGCTGAAGATGGGGGAGGAGTCCCTGGCGGCGGCGGACATGGCGTACGTCTATTTCGGGTGCCGGAGCGACAAGTTCGCCAACTCGTCGGAAGGTGCTCACATCGTCATCGGCGTGGAGCGCTGGGGTATGCCGAAGCCGCCTGAGGGCGACGTGGAGGCGTTGAAGGACGCCTACGCGACCGTGGCCCACTCTGTCTCACTGGCCATGGCGAAGGAACTGCGTTGCGAGAAGAACGGCGGGCTTCCCGCGAGGCCCGTGCTGGATCCCGCGTAGCCGCTGAGAACGCGGAAAGCCGCTCGCCGTACGCGGACGGAGAGGCCCTTCAGTGCGGAAGTCCCGGCGCTGGAGGGCCTTTTCACCTCCGTGCGGTCAGAGCTTCGCGGTCGAGCGCGTCTTGATGGTGAGCGCGGCCAGCGTCATCATCACCGCGCCGAACAGCGCGGCGCAGGCGTACATCGTGAAGCCGATGTCGGCGTTGCCCGCCTCGATCAGAGCGCCGCCGATCCACGGGCCGAAGATGGCGCCGAAGCGGCCCATGCCGGAGACCCAGCCGAGGGCGGTGGGGCGGTCCTCGTCGTTGTGGTGGGTGCCGACCGTCGCGTAGACCATGGTCTGGCCGGAGAAGAGCAGGAGACCGGCGAAGAAGACCACCGCGTACAGCAGGCCGACCGACATCTTGACGCCCATCAGGTAGACGAAGACCGCGGTCAGCACGAACCAGGCGATGACAACCTTGCGGGGGCCGATCCTGTCGGCGGTGCGGCCGGCGATGAGCATGCCGCAGATGCCGCCGACGTTCAGGAAGGTCGAGAAGAGCAGCGAGTCGCCGGTGTCGTAGCCGAGGTCGACCATGATCTTCGGGAGCCACTGGCCGACTCCGTAGACCAGGAGCAGACCGGCGAAGGACGTCAGCCAGAAGCACAGCGTGGTGGACCACTGGCCGCCCCGGAAGAGGTTCTTCAGCGCGTCCAGCTTGCCCATGCCGCTCGCCTTGACCTCGGGCAGCTCGGTGCCGAAGTCCGCGGCGAGCGCCTGGGCCTCGGCGCGGCGGCCACGGGTGAGCAGGTTGGTCGGCGACTCGGGCAGCAGCTTGAAGGCGACCGGCAGCAGGATCAGGGCGGGGATCGCGGAGGCGATGAAGGCCGAGCGCCAGCCGTGGTCGTCGACCAGCCAGAGGGCGATGAGCGGCGCCAGGGCGCCGCCGGTCTGGTGCGCGGTCATGATGACGCCGGTGGCCAGGGCGCGGCGGCCACGGCTGGTGAACTCCATGCCGTACGAGATCGCGATCGGCAGCAGCGCGCCGAGGCCGAAGCCGCACACGAACCGGAAGACCCCGAACTGGCCGGAGGACTGCGACCATCCGGTGCCCAGCGTGGCGAGGGTGAAGATCGCGACGCTGACGAAGACGGTGATGCGGCGGCCGATCCAGTTCGACGCCATACCCGACAGGATCGTGCCGAGCAGCATGCCGAAGTTGGCGTAACTGCCGATGGTGCCCGCGATGTCGGGGGTGAGCCCGAGGCTGTGGCCGCCGAGCATCTTCGGGAGCACGGAGCCGTAGATGAACGTGTCGATGCCGTCCAGGAGGACGAGACCCCAGCACAGGGCGATGACGGCGTTACGGCTTCGGCGGGCCGCTGTCCCGGTCGCCCGGGCGAGCGGGGAGGTGGCGGAGGAGGACATCGTTGTTTCCTCTCGTGCGGGACGTCAGGGCGGGGCCCTGGTCCCTGGCTGCAAGGGCGGTGGGGCCGGTGCGGCTCGCGCGGCCGGATGGGAGGACGGACGGAGCGTGCCCCTGAGCTGCCGACTCCGCTCGGGAGCCTCGAGCTCGCTGTGGCCTAGACGTTAAGAAGCCACCACCGCTACGTCAACGTTTTTGTTAACAATCTTGGCAACGATTCCGCCCCGGGGCACGGACAGCCATCCCCCGGGGCCCGGACAGCCACCCCCCGGGGCCGGAAAGGGCAGGTCGGATCAGATCAGGGCTGGACGGGAGGCGTGCCGTGGGTGTGGAACGACTCGATGGTCTTCAGGCCCCACGCCTGGCCCTTCCTGCGCTCCTCCTCGGTCCATGTGATCAGTGGCCAGTCGGGGGCGAGGACGAGGCGGGTGAGCGGGTTGCACAGCTCGATGCGGTTGCCGCCGGGCTCATAGACGTAGAGGAAGAACGTCTGCTGGATGGCGTGCTTGTGCGGGCCCGTCTCGATGAAGACGCCGCTGTCGATGGCGAGGTCGGCGGCGCGCAGGATGTCCTCGCGGGTGTCGGTGGCGAAGGCGATGTGGTGCAGCCGGCCCTCGCTGCCGGTCCAGTCCTCGGTGTAGACGACGTCGTACGACTTGTTGGTGTACGTCAGCCAACGCGCCGCCGTTTTCCCGGAGTCGAGCCGGATCTGCTCGGTGGAGCGGGCGCCGAGGACCTGTTCCTGGAACTCGGCGTTGGCGAGGACGTCGGCCGCGAGGAAGTTGACGTGGTCCAGGCGCCGCACCCCCACTCCTCTGTCGGGCTTGGCCTGCGGCTGGTTCTTGAGCGCCGGCTTCAGCTCGTCGGGGGCCTGGTAGTGCTCGCTCTCCCAGTACAGGGCGTGCTCGTGGCCGTCCGGGTCGGTGGTGACGTACAGCCTGCCGAGGCCGGGTTCGTCCTCGACCCACTTCCCCGTGCCCCCGGCCGCCTCGACGGCCCGCACGCGGCGCTGGAGGGCTTCCTCGCCGGAGGTGCGCAGGGCGAGGCGGCCCAGGCCCGGCTGGTCGCGGCTGGTGAGGACAAGGCTGTGGTGCTCGTAGTCGTCGAAGGTCCGCAAGTAGACCGTGTCGCCGTCCTGGCCGTTGACGGTGAGGCCCAGGAAGTCGGTGAAGAAGGCGACCGAGGCGTCCAGATCCGGCGTGAACAGCTGGGCGTGGCCGATGTGGGCGATGTCGCCGAGAGGCGGGGTCATGAGCGACCTCCAGTGGGTGGTACGGGGAAGACGGTGCCGTCGAAGATCTTGCGGGCGGTGCGGACGACGGCGGTGCGACGGGCCCTCGGGCCGCCGTCGGAGGTGTGATCGATGTCGCTCTCGATGTCTGTGAATCCGCTGGGATGCTCGATGCGCAGCCGGTCGCCCCTCTCGGGGAGTGCCGCGATGCCGTGCGCGACGCTTCCCTCGATACGCAGCCCGGCGACCACGCTCGCGGCGCCGAGGACACCGATCGAGGTGTGACAGCGGACCGGGATGAAGGTGCGGGTGGTGACGGCGCCGCCGTGACGCGGCGGGGCGAGGAGGGTCAGCTTGGGGACGGTGGTGCCCGTGACGTCGCCCAGGCCCATCAACTCACCGGCCTCCTGGCGGATCTCGTGGAGCCAGGCGGCCAGTTCCCGGTTCGTCTCCAGGGCCTTCGGGTCCTCGTAACCCGTGACCCTCAGGGCCTGGGCGGGGATCAGGACCGTCGGCATCCCGTTGTCGACGCAGGTGACCTCGATGCCGGCGACCGTGTCGCGCACGTTCCCCGTAGGCAGCAACTCGGCCTTGCCCGGCGGGAATTCGACGACCACCGCGGAGGCGCTGCCGGGCACACCGGAGATCTCCGTGTCACCCGTGTAGTCGACGTGGCCGCCCGGCGTCGGGAAGGTGGCCGTGGCGAGGTCACCGGAGTTCACCATGCGGATGCGTACGGAGGTCTCGTCGTTCCCGGCTTGAACGAGACCCCGCTCGACCGCGAACGGGCCGACCCCGGCGAGCAGGTTGCCGCAGTTCTGACGCCTCGACACTTCCGGTTCGTCCACCGCGACTTGAAGGAAGAGGTAGTCGACGTCGGCCTCGGGGACGGCGGACGGCGACACCACGGCGACCTTGCTCGTGAGCGGGTGCGCTCCGCCGAGTCCGTCGATCTGGCGCGGGTCCGGACTGCCCATGACGCGCAGCAACAGGTCGTCGCGGAGGGCCGGTTCGGGGGGCAGGTCGTCGGCCAGGAAGTAGGCGCCCTTGGAGGTGCCGCCGCGCATCAGCATGCAGCGCAGCGACGCGGGGCCGGTCACGACGCGTCCTCCTCGTACGACCGGTAGGTCACCCCGAGCCGTACGAGCGTCTCGCGCAACCCATAGCGGTCCAGGCCCAGTTGGCCTTCCAGGAAGGCGGCGCGAGCCCCCGCCTCCTTCTGCTCGCGAGCCTCGGACGCCTCGGCGGTGTGGCGGGCGCGCTCGCGCGGGACGACCACCACCCCGTCGTCGTCGGCGACGATCACGTCACCGGGGCGGACCACCTGGTCGCCGATCACGATCGGTACGTTCACGCTGCCGCCGGTCGCCTTGACCGTGCCCTGCGGGCTGACGGCGGCGGACCAGGCGGGGAAGCCCATCGCGCGCAGTTCGGCGGTGTCGCGGATGCCGGTGTTCATGACGACGCCGCGCACCCCACGATGGGCGAGGGCCGTGGCGAACAGCTCGCCGAACAGGCCGTCCGTGCAGGGCGAGGTGGTGGTGACGACGAGGATGTCGCCCTCGCCGCACTGCTCGACCGCCGCGTGGATCATGAGGTTGTCACCGGGCCAGCACAGCACCGTGACGGCGGTGCCCGCGACACGTACGCCCTGCTGGATCGGGCGCAGATGCGTACCGAGGAACCCGGTGCGGCCCATGGCCTCGCCGACAGTGGCGGTGCCGTGGCCGGCCAGCGCCGCGACGTCCTTCGCCTCGGCCCTGGGCGGGTTGGTGACGATGACGCCGGGCATCAGGCGAGCTCCTTCGCGATCTGCGGGTAGGGCCGCATGTACGCCTCGGCCATCGTCTTGTGGGGCAGTCCCAGGTTCGGGCCGGCGTTGCGCTTGAGCTGCACCCCGCGGCGCACGGCGAGGTCGGTGTAGTACTCCCACAGGTGCTGCTGCGCGCCCAGGCACTCCATCGCCTTGCGCTTCGTGTCCCAGACCTCGGTGATGTCGAGGAGCACCTCGGGCCTGAAGCCGCTCATCTCGGGCTGGTGCGGCTCGAAGTAGAAGACGGGCGGGGCGCCGATGATCTCGCCCTCGCCCGGGTAGCCGATGGCCTGGGCGAGGACGCGGGCCTGAAGGGCCATGCGGTTGGCGGCCGGGTGGTCGCCGTTGTAGGGGTCCTCGACCGGGTGCGTGAGGACGACGTCGGGCTGCGTCTCCCGGTAGACGGCGACGAGCCGGTCGGTCAGTTCGGCGGTGGCGACCAGCGGGTAGTCGCCCGCGTCGAAGAAGCGGACCTCGGCGCCCAGCGTGGCGGCGGCGCGCTCGGCCTCGTCGCGGCGTATCGCCTTGATCTCGTCGAGCTTCTTGCCCTCGCGCCACGCCTTGGCGGACTCGCCGCGCTCGCCGAAGGTCAGGCACGCGATGGTGACCTTCTCGCCACGGGCGGCGGCCAGGGCGATGGCGCCGCCCGCCCGCCACACGAAGTCACCGGCGTGTGCGGTGACGACGAGGGTCGAACGGGGTGGGGTGGCGGCGGGTGCGCCGTTGCCGTGGGTCATGCTGCTTCTCCTTGGTGACAGGTGCCGCACCCGCCCCCGGAGCGGGTTCAGTCGGCGCGCAGGGCGTCGATCACGCTGCTGAGGTGGGCGCGAACGGCCGTCTCGGCCGCTTGCGGATCCCTGGCCCTGATCGCCTCGATCATGGCCAGGTGCTCACTCAGGGACTGCTGGGGGCGGCCGCGGCGCAGCGCCAGCTGGAAGCGGTGGCGCACCAGTTGGGCGTTGAGCCGCTCCAGGAGACCGACGGCCGTGTGCTGGCCGGAGATGTCCCGGATCAGGGCGTGCAGCGCGTGGTTGAGCTCGGAGTACGAGATCGGATCGCCGTCGGCGATCGCCTTGGACATGGCTTTGCCCAGGTCGGTCAGCTCGTCGAGCTGTGCGTCGGTCGCGGCCTCGGCGGCCTTGGCGGCGCACAGTCCTTCGAGCGCCATCCGGCACTCCGTGATCTCCACGGCCTCCTCGACCGTCACCACGCGCACTCGTGATCCGCGGTTGCGGATCCGCTCGACCAGCCCTTCGGAGGTCAGATCGAGCAGCGCGGCGCGCATGCTGGCTCGCGTGACGCCGTACTGCTCGGCGAGTTCGTTCTCCACCAGCCGCTGGGCCGGCGCCATCTCGCCGCGCAGGATCGCGTTCCGCAAGCGCTCCAGCGCGTACTGCTTGGCCTGCTCTCCGGAGCCTGGACGGGCTTCCTTCGGCATCTGCCCTCCCTGAGTGAGTGCCTGTCGACGCTAAATCTAGGCGAACAGAATTGTCAACAATTCTGTTTTCACTTCGCGGGCGCCCTGGGGGCGCGCCGCGGGCTGTGCACGCGGGCTGCGCATGAGGAAGCGCGGTCGCCTCGTCGGCGCCGACGTCGCCGACTGCTGGTCGGCGGCCGTGCGGAGCCGGGCCGTCAGGGGGTACGGAAGCCTCGGAAGGTCACCTGCCTGCGCGTCTTGAAGCCGAGGCGCTCGTACAGTGCGATCGCGGCGGTGTTCGTCTCGGCCACATGCAGGAAGGGACGATCGCCACGCGCCACGATGCGCGCGGTGAGCGCTCCGACCAGACGGGCGGCGTGGCCTTGGCCGCGTGCCTGCGGAGCGGTGCAGACGGCGCTGATCTCGGTCCAGCCCGGGGGCCTGAGGCGTTCCCCCGCCATCGCCACCAGGGCACCGTCGACGCGGACACCGAGGTAGGTGCCGAGTTCACGGGTGCGCGGCCAGAACGGCCCCGGCTCGGTCCGCGCGACGAGGTCGAGCATCTCGAGCACGCTTTCCCTGCCCAGTTCGACCACGCCGCTGTCGGGCGTGGCGTGAGCAAGGTCGGGCACGCCACCACCGGGCCGGACCATCTGACGGCCCTCGAGGCGGAAGACCGGCTCCCAGCTCGGCGGCGGAACGGCCGGGCAGCCGAACATGTCGGCGAAGGCGCCCGGACCGAGCAACGCGGCCAGGTCGGCCCAGTCCTCCGCGCCCGGCTCGGCGGAGACGGCGGAGAAGGTCGCCACGTCCGGGAGATAGGTGGCGGCCCGGCCGAGCCGCCGGGCGAGATGCGCGTGCCGCCCGCGGAGGGACTGGCCCACCGGGTCGTCGAGCGCCGACTCGTCCTCGTTCATCATCGTGCTGTTCCTTCACCTGGTGGGCGCGGCTGTGGTGGGGGCCGGTGGACGTCCCTGCGTTCCGGTTGCCCGGGAACAGGACGTACGCCTACGGGAACGCTTGGGCGGCGCGTGTGATCGAGGAGGCGGCCCCGCCGGGGTGCGTGGAGCTGCGTCAGGGCCCGCGAGCCCGGCGTGATCCAAACGAAAGGCCTAGGTGGGGTATCCGACCTGCACCTTGTCGTCAGGTGGTCAGCGGTCCTGTGCCGTCTCACCGGGACGGTCGGGGTCGCTCGGGGCCAGGCGTACGCAGCACTCGCCGGGCTCGGGGGCCAGGACGGCCTGGACCCCGTTGACCTCGAGGCCGTGGAGGTAGCCGGAGAGGAAGGCGTGGTTCATGCCGCACACCAGCTCCGGGGCCTTCGCGGCCAGTGGGTGGAACGGGCAGTTGCGCAGCCGGAGCTGGGTCGGGGTCTCCCGGACGGGTTCGTAGCCGTACTGGTCCAGTAGCCGCTCGCAGGCGGTCAGGCCGCGCTCGGGGCCCAGGCGGCCCGGGCGGGTCTCGTCCCGGGCCGCCTCGCCCAGCCGCAGGCCTCGATGTTCGGCGGTCCGCATGGCCGCCTGCGTGGCGTTCTCGTCGGCGCCCTCGGTGAGGACGGCGTCCAGGAGCAGGTCGGCCAGGAGCTCGTGGCGCCGGTCGGGGATGCTCACGGTGATCTGGGCGTCGGTGGGCTCGTACACCTTGGGCTGCCTGCCGACCTTGCGGATCCCGCCCGGTGTTTCGTAGCGCGCGCGCAGCAGGCCGGCGTCCACGAGCTTGTCGAGGTGGAAGGCGGCGAGCTTGCGGGAGATGCCGACGCTGGCGGCGGCCTCGTCGCGGGTGACGGCGCGGCGGGCGCGGCGGATGAAGGTGAACATGCGCCGGCGAGAGTCCTCGCTCAGGACGCTGACGGAGTCGATGGCGCTGTCGGCCGTGTCGGCCCGCTCGGTCGGATCAGAAGGCACAGGTCCACGGTAACTCCCATTCGCGCGGGCACAAGTGTTCTTTTGGCTCTCTGTCCTGCACATCTTGACGGAGCTCCGAAATAAGACCAAGATTCATTGGTGAAACTAGTCGGAGGTTCCGATGGCCAGTGAGTCACAGCTTCAGGCGAAGCGCCCGGTCAGCGCCTCGCTCGCCGGTCCATACGGCCACCCGTTCCACCCGATCCTGGTGACCGTGCCGATCGGTGCCTGGGTGACCAGCCTGGTGTTCGACATCGCGTCTCACGTCGTGCACCGTCCGGGCTTCCTGACCCAGTCCTCGGAGTGGCTGATCGCGGTCGGCGTGATCGGCGCACTGCTGGCGGCCATGGTCGGATTCCTGGACCTGTTCGCGATCCCGGCCGGCACCCCGGCCTTTCGCACCGCCTTGGTCCACATGACGCTCAACCTGCTGGTGACCGCCGCCTACGTCGTCAACTTCCTGTGGCGCCACGGCGACTACGCCGGCGGCGCAGGCGTCGGCATCGGCCCGCTCGTCCTGTCGGCACTGAGCATCGTGGCCCTCGCGATCTCGGGATTCCTGGGCGGCAAGCTCGCCTACCGCTACGGCGTACGCGTCGCCGACGAGAACACCCAGGCCGAGGGATACACGTCCGGCCGCGGCCGGAACGGCACCCGCCCGGCCGTATGACCGGCCCCCACGCCCACCCTGACGGCCGGTGTCCTCCGGCTGCCTTCACCACCGTCCCCCTCGGGAGTTCCCCATGGACATCGCCGCCCTGATCACCTGGGTGATCACCGCTCTCGGCGGTTTCTACATGCTCGGCACCTGGATCCAACGCGGCGGAATCCGCCAGCAGCAGACCGGCACCAGCCGGCTGCCCGCACCCGTCGTCTTCGGCCACTTCGCCCTGGCCGCCATCGGACTGGTCGTGTGGATCATCTACATCGTGGCGGACAAGAGTGCGCTCGCCTGGACCTCGTTCGGCCTGCTGCTGCCGGTGGCGCTGCTCGGGTTCGTGATGCTGGCCCGCTGGATCCCCGTCCGGCGGGAGCACGCCACGGTCGACGCGGCAGTGGCCGCCGCGGGGCCGGGAGCCGAAGGCACCGTCCCCGCCGAGCGGCACTTCCCGGTGTCGGTCGTGCTGGCCCACGGTCTGCTCGCCGTGGTCACCCTCGTCCTGGTGCTGCTCACCGCCCTGGGTATCGGGGGCAGCTGACATGACCGAGCACCCCCACCACGCCACCGCCGCCCTGACGGACCCCCTCGACGAGGAAGCCGCGACACCCGCGCGGCCGGCCCTGCGGGTCGTCCACGAGTCCGACGGGATCGACCTGGCCGCCGCGGAAGCCGCGGCCGGCCAGTTCCTCGCCGCGCTCGGGATCTCCACCGCCTCGGAGAGCCTGCGCGGCACACCGGGGCGGATGGCCCGCGCCTACGCGGAACTCTTCACCCCGCGCCCCTTCGACCTGACCACCTTCCCCAACGACGAGGGATACGACGAACTCGTCCTGGCCCGCCGCATACCGGTCCGGTCGGTGTGCGAGCACCACCTGCTGCCCTTCGTGGGCACGGCGCACGTCGGCTATCTGCCCGGAGCCCGCATCCTGGGTCTGTCCAAGCTGGCGCGTGTCGTCGAGCACTT
Source organism: Streptomyces sp. NPDC006393 (assembly GCF_040628575.1). Classification (NCBI taxonomy): domain Bacteria; kingdom Bacillati; phylum Actinomycetota; class Actinomycetes; order Kitasatosporales; family Streptomycetaceae; genus Streptomyces; species Streptomyces sp. NPDC006393. Next base: position 20,659 of record NZ_JBEXZD010000021.1, on the reverse strand, counting down.
CGCCTGCCGTCCGCAGGTCCAGGAACGCCTGACCAAGCAGGTCGCCGACTGGTTGCAGACACATCTGGAGCCCAAGGGCGTCGGCGTGGTGATCGAGGCGGAACACTGCTGCATGACCCTGCGCGGCGTCCAGGCCACCGGGTCCAGCACCATGACCTCGACCCTCCTCGGCCTGCTGCGCTCCGACGCCCGCTCCCGCAGCGAATTCCTCGGCCTGACCGGAGCGGCCTCCTGACCGCGGCGGCCCGCTGACCGCGGCGGCCTCCTGCCCCGGCGCTCCACCACCCCATCGGGCTGGCGCACGCGGGGCGGTGGAGCCGCCGTGCCGGAACGGCTCCTCACCCCGTGGCGGCATTCCCTGGCGGCCCCCTCAGCGGCCGGGCCGGAGTGGGTGCGGAGGGCTGAGCGCAGGGCCAGGGCGTACTTCCGGTCGGAGCGCCGAGAAGTTCGCCCGGGCCGGCATCGCCGCCCTCGGCAACCGCCGCTGACCCCGAGGCAACTGGCCCCTGGGAGAGTGCCTTTGCGCCGGCTTGCGGATCCGTCCGGAGTGCACCCACGGTGTCGGAGCGGCCTCGAGAAGCAGCGTGCAGCAGTATTCGGTCCTCAGCCTGGTGGGTTCGGGCTGCGTCGGCCTGTTCGTCGGGTGGATCGCCTACCGGACCCTGCAGCCTCGGGCCGGTGACGCCGCCCGCCCGTCCCGTCGGCGTTCCGGCTCGTCCCCGGGAACGGGACGGCTGACGGCCGGGTCGTCCGATCGGACGACCCGGTGCCGTACGTGGCCTCGGTACGGCCCTGGTACGGCCCTGTCACGGTCCTCGTCGCCGCTCTGGTACATACCAATACGGCCGCTGTTCGGCCGACCCGATTGACGTGGCGGGGTCCCTCGCCTGTGCTGTCGGGGAACGGCAAGGCGCGAAGTTGCGGATGTCACACGGCTGGAGGCGCGAGCCTCGCCCGGGAGGGCCCATGTCCGTCGAAGCAGCGCAGGCAGCACCGCCGTGGGCGGAGTTCGGGCGGCGGCTCAGGTCCCGGCGCAGACAGGCCGGGCTCACCCAGGCGCAGCTCGGCCTGAAGGTGGGGTATCACCACAGCCTCATCAGCAGGCTGGAGGCGGGGCTGCGGGAACCGCCCGCCGGGCTGGTGCGCGGGCTCGACTCCGTCCTGGAGACCGGCGGCGAGCTGGCGGCGCTCGTCGCCGCGCCGCGCGAGGTGCCGTACGGCGCGGGCCGCTCGGCGCTGTGCCCCGCGCTGTTCGCGCCGCTGCCCGGGGCGGACGCACCCGGCGCCGAGGGCCTCCTGCCGGACCTCCGGTCGTGGCCCTCGGTGCTGCCCGCCGAGGGGCTCGCCTGCCCGTTGCACGGCACCGTGGGGTGCGCGGTGCCCGACCAGGCGGAGACATCGCTCCTGTTACCGGCGCTGACGGCGACGGACGGCCGGTTCGCCGAGGCGACGAGCGCCGAACCGGAGCTGCTGCACGGGCTCACCGCCGTCCTGGCCTGTCTGATCCGCCGGACGTTGCAGCAGGTCACCGCGGACGGTGTGGCCACCGTGGAGCGGCTGCTGCGGGCGCTGACGCGGTGGGCGGAGGCCGTGGACTCCACCGGCCGGCTGCCGTACGGGCAGTTGCGGCTGGCGGCCCAGTACGCCCAGGTCGCCGGGCGCCTGCGGATGCAGCGCGGCCAGAGCAGCATCGGCATGGCCTGGTTCGGCCACGGACTGGCCTGGGCGGACGCCGTCCACGACGCCCCGGCCCGGGCGACGCTGCTCAGCGACATGTGCACCCTGGTCCGGCTCGACCAGGATGCCGGATCTACGCTCGCGTACGCGCGGGCCATCGGTGCGGTGGACGCCCGGCGGCGGTGGGTGGCCACTCTGTCGTCCCTGTACCAGGCCCGCGGACACGCCCTGGGTCACGACGTCGCCGAGTGCCGCCGGCACATCGCCGCGGCCCGGCGCACGTTCGCCCGCCTGGGCCACCGCGACCACCTGGAGGCGCCCTGGTTGTCGGGCGCCGAGGGCGAGATGCGGGTGGAGTCGGCGATCGGCGGCGCTCTGCGCGACCTCGCCGCGGTGACCGGGGACCGTACGACGGCCCGGCGCGCCGCCGACGCCACCGCACGCTCGCGCGCCCAACTGCCGCCGTCGATGCGTGCCACCCATCTGCTGCTCACCCTGCGCCTCGCCGACAGCTGGGCCTGCGCCGGCGATCCCGGCGCGGCGGTCGAGCTGGCGGCCCCGGTGCTCACGGAGGCCGTGGACTCGCGCGAGTTGATGATCAACGCCGAGCTGCGCGGACTGCACGCCCGGCTCTTCACCCACTGGGCAGGGGTCGCCGAGGTCAGGCGGTACCGCGAATCGGTGCGGGAGGCGGGCGCCCGGGGGCCGGTGGAGCCCGGCGTCTGAACCGGCGTCCGTTTGCCGGATTTTGACAAGCCGTGACGGCGGCATTCCCGGCCGTTGACCCGGGCGCGGCCGGGTGTGAGGGTTCGGCCAGCCCGGCGGCGGGAGACCGCCACCGCCGGCGAGAGGGGCGGAGACACCGCCGTACTCGTCGTGCGCGTGGTTGTCATGTGCATGCTCATGCATGCTCTGGACCGCCGCCGGGCGGAGCTTCCCCACTCTCACAAGGAGCCACGATGCTGAGAAAGCTGGTGGTGGCCGGGGTCTCCCTGGCCGTCACACTCGGCGGGGTGGTGGTCCCGGCCACCCTCGCCTCCGCGGCGCCGGCCACCGCACCCCGCGCCGGAAAGCCCGGGCCGACCCCCGTCGCCAAGGCCGTCGCCGCCGCCGACCAGGCCGCGCGCAGCGGCCTCGACGCGCTCGCCAAGGGCCCCGAGGAGCAGTACGACCGGCGTCAGGTCACCCCCTGGGTGAAGGGCCTGTACTCCGTCGCGTACGAGCGCTCCTACCGGGGCCTTCCGGTCGTGGGCGGCGACGCGGTCGTGCTGGCCGACGGCGAGGGCACGGTCCGCTCGGTCCAGTCCGCCACCAAGGCCAGGATCTCGGTCTCCACCAGGGCCCGGGTCACGGCCGCACAGGCGGTCAGGACCAGCCGCGCCCGGCTCGCGGAGGTCGAGAAGGTCGACTCCAGGCGACTGGTGGTCCGGGTCCGGAACAACACCGCCGCCCTCGCCTGGGAGACCGTGCTCACCGGACGCACCGAGGCCGGCGTACCGAGCAGGCTGCACGTCTTCGTCGACGCGCGCACCGGCAAGGTCCTCGACGCCTACGACGACGTACGGGCCGGCAGCGGCACCAGCAGGTGGAACGGGCCCAACCCCCTGACCATCGACACCTCCCGGTCGGGCACCTCCTACGTGCTGCGCGACACCACGCGCCCCGGCCTCCAGTGTTCGGACCACAGCGGCGGACTGTTCACCAAGTCCACCGACAACTGGGGCACGGGCGACCCCAGGAGCAAGGAGACCGGCTGCGTGGACGCCATGTTCGCCGCGCAGAAGGAGTCGGACATGCTCAAGAACTGGCTCGGCCGCAACGGCCACAACGGCAACGGCGGAAGCTGGCCGGTGCGCGTGGGGCTGGGCGAGCTGAACGCCTACTGGGACGGCTCCACGATCACCATCGGCCACAACAGCGCGGGCCAGTGGATCGCCGGAATCGACGTGGTCGGCCACGAGTTCGGCCACGGCCTGGACTCCTACACGCCCGGCGGCGCCCATCACGAGAGCGGCCTGGGCGAGGCCACCGGCGACATCATGGGCGCCCTCACCGAGGCGTACGCCGACGAGCCGTCGCCGTACGACACCCCCGACTACACCGTCGGCGAGATGATCAACCTCCAGGGCCGCGGCCCGATCCGCAACATGTACAACCCCAGCCAGGTCAACAACGACCCCAACTGCTACTCCGCGTCGATCCCGCAGACGGAGGAGCACGCCGCGGCGGGCCCGCTCAACCACTGGTTCTACCTGCTCGCCGAGGGCTCCAGCCCCGGCGGCGGCAAGCCCTCCAGCCCCACCTGCAACGGCCGCACGGTGACCGGCGTCGGCATCCAGAACGCGGGCCGGATCTTCTACGGCGGCATGCTGCTGAAGACCAGCGGCATGACCTACAAGCGCTACCGCACCGCCACCCTGACCTCGGCGAAGAACCTGGACGCGAGCTGCGGCCTGTTCAACGCCACCAAGGCCGCCTGGGACGCGATCAGCATCCCCGCCCAGGCCGGTGACCCCACCTGCACCGGGCAGCAGACCGACTTCTCGCTGGCCCTCAGCCCGGCCTCGGGCAGCGTCGACGCCGGCGCCTCGGCGCGCGCCACCGTCGCCACCACCACCGTCTCCGGCAGCGCCCAGCAGGTCTCGCTGACCGCCTCCGGCGCGCCCGCCGGCGTGAACGTCTCCTTCAGCCCGGCCACCGTCACCTCCGGTGACAGCTCCACCCTGACGGTGTCCACCTCGCCCTCCACGCCCGCCGGGACCTACTCGATCACGGTCACCGGCACCGCGGGCGCCAGGACCCACACCGCCCAGTACACGCTGAGGGTGGGCGGCGGTGGCGGCGACCCGTCCACCCCGCCGGACGTCGACGTGGCGCAGGTGCAGGCGCATCTGGCCCAGCTGAACACCATCGCCTCGCAGAACGGCGGCAACCGCCGCTCCACCACCGCCGGTTACCGGGCCTCCCTCGCCTACGTCAAGGGCAAGCTCCAGGCGGCCGGTTACACGGTCACCGAGCAGGCCTGCACCTCCGGCTGCACCGCGGGCGCCGGCAACAACCTGATCGCCGAGTGGCCGCAGGGCGACGCGAACAGCGTCTACATGTTCGGCGCGCACCTCGACAGCGTGTCCGCCGGACCCGGCATCAACGACAACGGCTCCGGCTCCGCCGCCCTGCTGGAGACCGCGCTGACCCTCGCACGGACCAACCCCACCATGGAGAACCGGGTCCGCTTCGCCTGGTGGACCGACGAGGAACAGGGCCTCAACGGCTCCGACTTCTACGCCAGGACGCTCTCCGGCACGGATCGCTCGAAGATCAGGGCGTACTACAACTTCGACATGGTCGCCTCGCTCAACGGCGGCTACTTCATCAACAACCTGAACTCGGCGGCCTCCGCCCCGATGAAGGCGTACTGGGACTCCCTGGGCCTGGCACCCCAGGAGAACGTCGAGGGCCAGGGCCGTTCCGACGACTCCTCCTTCCAGCAGGTCGGCATCCCCACCTCCGGTTACGCCACCGGAGCCTCGGCCGTGAAGTCCGCCACCGAGGCCGCCAAGTGGGGCGGCACCGCGGGCCGTGCCTACGACTCGTGCTACCACTCCGCCTGCGACACCACGAGCAACATCAACGCGACCGCGCTGAACCGCAGCGCGGACGGGATCGCCCACACGATCTGGAAGACGGCCGTCGGTGACACGCCCACCCCGGCGAACGACTTCTCGATCTCCGCGAACCCCGCCACCGGCTCCGTCGACCCGGGCTCCTCCGCCACGGTGACCGTCTCCACCGCCACCACCAGCGGCGACGCCCAGAGCGTCAGGCTGTCGGCATCGGGTGCCCCGGCAGGCGTGAACGTGTCGTTCAGCCCGGCCTCGGTGACCTCCGGCCAGTCCTCGACCGCCACGGTCCAGGCCGCGGCGGGCACGGCCGCGGGCACCTACACCCTGACCTTCACCGGGACGGGCGAGGTCAGCCACACCACCACCTTCACCCTCACCGTGAACGGCGGTGGCGGCCAGACCACCTGGCGGCCGGGCGCCACCTACACGGCCGGGGACGTCGTGACCTACAACGGCGTCAGCTACCGGTGCATCCAGGGTCACACGGCCTACCCGGGCTGGGAGCCGCCGAACGTTCCCGCCCTGTGGGAGCCCATCTGACCTGACCCACGGACGCGCACACCGGCCCGGCCGGCCCTCGTGAACTCGGGGGCCGGCCGGGCCGTCGTTCTGTCAGCGGTCGTTAACAGCGGCGAAAGTTTCGATACGGGGAGCCTGCCTCCCGATCAAGAAATTGGAGTGTGTGCGGGGGCTTGATCGTCCAACTTGAAGCCTCACTGGAATGAGCTGCGTAAATGGCCTGGCGGGGACGGTATTTGGTCGGCGAAGCTTTCGAAATCCGTGCCGAAACTGTTGACAGTTGTCAGGGGCAGATCAACACTCGACGACACCTCACCAGGAGGAAGCGAGGAGGAAGCACCGACATGAACGCACTCGCGCATCCCAAGGGCCGTGGCGGCGGCCGGCTCAGACTGCTCGTCACCAGCGCCTGGGCCATCGCACTGGCCGCCATGGCGGCCATGCTGCTGCCCGGCGCCGCCAGTGCCGACACGACCATCACGTCCAACCAGACCGGCACCAACAACGGGTACTACTACTCGTTCTGGACGGACAGTCAGGGCACCGTCTCCATGAACATGGGCTCCGGCGGCAACTACAGCACCTCATGGAGCAACACCGGCAACTTCGTCGCGGGCAAGGGCTGGAGCACCGGCGGCCGAAAGGCGGTCACCTACTCGGGAAGCTTCAACCCGTCCGGCAACGCGTACCTGTCCCTGTACGGGTGGACCACCAACCCGCTCGTCGAGTACTACATCGTCGACAACTGGGGCACCTACCGGCCCACCGGGACGTACAAGGGCACGGTCGCCAGCGACGGCGGCACCTACGACATCTACGAGACCACCCGCTACAACGCCCCCTCCATCGAGGGCACCAAGACCTTCAACCAGTACTGGAGCGTGCGGCAGTCCAAGCGGACCGGTGGCACCATCACCACCGGCAACCACTTCGACGCCTGGGCGAGTCACGGCATGAACCTGGGCTCCTTCAACTACATGATCCTCGCGACCGAGGGCTACCAGAGCAGCGGCAACTCCAACATCACGGTCGGCGGTTCGGACTCCGGCGGCGGCGGTGGCGGTGGGGGCGGCACCGGCGGGGGCTGTACCGCGACGCTGTCGGCGGGCCAGTCGTGGAGTGACCGGTACAACCTGAACGTCTCGGTCAGCGGTTCCAGCAACTGGACGGTGACGATGAAGGTTCCCTCGCCGGAGAAGGTGATGGCGACCTGGAACGTGACCGCGAGCTATCCCGACGCCCAGACGCTGGTGGCCAGGCCCAACGGCAACGGCAACAACTGGGGCGTGACCGTCCAGAAGAACGGCAGCACCACCTGGCCCACGGTCACCTGCACCGCGAGCTGACCCCGCCCGCACGAGACACGAGAGGAGGACACCGTCCATGCGCACCACACCACGCGGGCCGTGGCGCTCCATGGTCGCCCGACTGGCCGTGACCGCGCTGGCCGTGGCGGGCGTCTCCGCCGTCGACGCCACCGCCTCGCACGCCGCGACCTGCAACGGGTACGTCGGACTCACCTTCGACGACGGCCCGTCCAATGACCACACCCCGGCACTGCTCAGCGCGCTCAAGCAGAACGGGCTGCGGGCCACCATGTTCAACGAGGGCCAGTACGCCGCCGCGTACCCCGCCCAGGTGAAGGCCGAGATCGACGCCGGCATGTGGGTCGGCAACCACAGCTACACCCACCCGCACCTGATCCAGGAGAGCCAGTCGCAGATCGACTCGGAGCTCTCCCGGACCCAGCAGGCCATCGCCGCCGCGGGCGGCGGCACACCGAAGCTGTTCCGCCCGCCCTACGGCGAGACCAACGCGACGCTGAAGTCGGTCGAGGCCAAGTACGGCCTGACCGAGATCATCTGGGACGTCGACTCCCAGGACTGGAACGGTGCGACCACCGACGCGATCGTGCAGGCCGTGGGCCGGCTCGGCAACGGGCAGATCATCCTCATGCACGAGTGGCCCGCCAACACCCTCGCCGCGATCCCGCGCATCGCGCAGACCCTGGCGAGCAAGGGCCTGTGCGCCGGCATGATCTCCCCGTCGACCGGCCGCGCGGTCGCCCCCGACGGGGGGTCCTCCGGCGGCGGTGGTGGCGGTGGGGGCGGCACCGGCGGGGGCTGTACCGCGACGCTGTCGGCGGGCCAGTCGTGGAGTGACCGGTACAACCTGAACGTCTCGGTCAGCGGTTCCAGCAACTGGACGGTGACGATGAAGGTTCCCTCGCCGGAGAAGGTGATGGCGACCTGGAACGTGACCGCGAGCTATCCCGACGCCCAGACGCTGGTGGCCAGGCCCAACGGCAACGGCAACAACTGGGGCGTGACCGTCCAGAAGAACGGCAGCACCACCTGGCCCACGGTCACCTGCTCCGCGAGCTGACCCCTGCCGATCCGGCGCGGCGGCCTCATGACCGCCGCGCCACGGCCGTTGCCCGAGGCCCGCCTCCTTCGGCCTACTTCGTCGCCCCCTGGGCGAAGCCGTTGTAGATGTAGCGCTGGAGGAACAGGAAGACCAGCAGGGTCGGCAGGATGACCAGGACCGCCCCGGCGGAGATCGCCTCCCAGTGCGCGCCGAAGGGGCCCTTGAACCGGAACAGCGCCGTGGAGATCGTGCCCAGGTCCTCCGAGGGCATGTAGAGGAAGGGGATGTAGAAGTCGTTGTAGGTGGTGATGCCCTTGATGATCACCACCGTGGCGATCGCCGGCTTGAGCATCGGAAAGATGATCCTGCGGTAGATGGTGAAGGCGTTCGCCCCGTCCAGTCGGGCCGCTTCGTCCAGGGAGACGGGGATGGACCGGATGAACTGGAGGAAGATGTAGATCGACACGATGTCGGTCCCCATGTAGAGCAGGATCGGCGCCCAGCGGGTGTCGAACAGGCCGAAGCCGTTGACCACCTGGAAGGTCGCCACCTGCGTCGTCACGCCCGGCACCAGGGTGGCGACCAGGAACAGTGCCATGACGAGCTTCTTGAGGCGGAACTCGAAGCGGTCGATGGCGTACGCGGTCATCGAGCCGATCAGCACGGTGCCCGTGACGGAGAACAGCAGGATGAAGGCCGTGTTGCCGAACGCCGTGAGCATGTGGCCGTCGGTGAAGGCCGTCGCGTAGTTGGAGAAGTTGAGCCAGTCGCGCGGCAGGCTCAGCGCGCCGGTGCCGTCTGCCACTTCGCGGGGTGTCTTCAGCGAGGTCAGGAAGACGACGACGAGCGGGGCGAGCACCACGAGCGAGGCGACGACCAGGGACAGGTACGTCAGCACGGTGGCGCCGCCGGGGCGCCTGCGCCGGGCCGGGGCGAGACGCGGCGCGGGGGCTGTGGGAGCGGTCATGTCAGATCCGCCTTCTCGTCGGGCACCAGCCGGCGCTGGATCCAGGTGATCAGCAGGATGATCAGCAGCAGCACCACGGCGCAGGCCGAGGCCAGGCCGGTCTTGTTGAACTGGAAGGCGAGCTTGACCGTCTGGATGACGAAGGTCTGGGTGCCGGTCGCGCCGCCGGTCATGATGTACGGGATCTCGAAGACGGACAGCGACCCGGAGATCGCCAGAATGACGCTCAGACTGAGCACGGGCCGGATGCTCGGGGCGATCAGGTGCCGGAACTGCTGCAGGCGGCTCGCACCGTCGAGCTGGGCCGCCTCGTACAGTTCGCCGGGGATGGACTGGATCGCACCGAGGAACAGCACGAAGTTCAGACCCGTGAAACGCCACACGGACACCCCGGCCAGGGAGATGTTGGCCGAGTGCGGGTCGCCGAGGAAGGCGTGGTCGCCGCCGGCGCCGAAGAGGGACAGGATCGCGTCGAGGGTGCCGCCGTCCTGGAAGAAGTACAGGAAGACGAAGCCGATCGCGACGCCGTTGACGAGATAGGGGAAGAACAGGATCCCCTTGAAGAGGTTGCGCAGCCGCAGGTCGAAGCTGAGGACCGTGGCGAAGTACAGCGCGATCGCGATCTGCACGGCGGAGGCGGCGAGGTAGTACAGGCTCACGGAGAACACCCGGAACAGCTCGGGCCGGGTGAACAACTCGGTGTAGTTGTCGGCGCCGACGAAGTTCCGGTCGGGGCTGACGCCGTCCCAGTCGGTGAAGCTGTAGTAGATCATGTTCCCCACCGGCACGTAGGTGAACGTGATCAGCAGCGCCAGGGGGACGAGCAGGAACAGCCAGGGGGTGGCGCGGCGCAGACCGCGGTCGCGCCAGGAGCGGCGCCGGGCGCCGGTACGGTCCGCCCTCTTGAGGGGGACGGGCGGTGGGAGGGAAGGGTGGACGGGCGGTGGTGTCGCGACGCGGGGGACATCGCTCATGTCTCGCATGTCGCTGGTGTCGGTCATGTCGGCGGGGCCTTTCGTCGTCCGCGAGGAGCGCTCGTGCGGTCGGCGCGCGGCGCACCGGGTCCCGGCCCCGACGCGATGGGGCGTGCGGGAGCCCGGTGTGCCGGCCGCCGGGTCACAGTCCGGCGGTCCGCCTGGCCTCGGCCCAGCGCTTGTCGAGGTCGGCGAAGTAGTCCTGGAGCGAGCCCTTCTGGGCGCCGCGGGCGATGTCGACGAGCTTCTGCCGGTAGTCCTGCTTGTTCAGGCCGATCTCGGAGGCGTTGTCGATGGTGTTGACCTCGGCGGTCTTCGCCTCGGACCGCTCGATCATCTTGACATCGTTGTCAACGTAGTCCTTCAGTGTGTCCGGCAGTGCGGCGGACCTCAGCGGAGAGACGGCGCCCTCGGTGGCCGCGTAGCCGGACTTCCCGGTGAACCAGTCGATCCAGGCGCGGGCGGCGGCCTTGTGCCCGGAGTGGATGTTCACGGCCTGCTGGTAGTCCGACAGCAGCGTGGCGCAGAAGTGGCCGTCCTTCTGCATCGGGAACGGCATGAAGCCGATGTCGTCGGGGTTCGTGCCGGCCTTCTTCGCGGCGTCCCGCATCTGCGTGATCGCCCAGGAGCCCAGCAGCATGCTGCCGATCCTCCCCTTGGCCAGGAGCGCCTTGGAGCCCTCCCAGTTGGTGGTGGTCGGGTCCTTCTCGGAGAGCCCGTCGTGGACGATGTCGTAGAGCAGGGTGTCGATCACCTGGAGGTCGCTGCCCTCGGTCCACGGCTTGTCCGTGCCGGCCAGGGCGTCCGAGGCCCTGGTGTCGCAGCTGACCGATCCGACGCTGTTGGTCCAGGGGCTGCTGAGCGGCCAGCCGTCCTTGAAGTTGGTGTAGTAGGGGGTCTCGCCGGTCCTGTCCTTGATCGCCTTCAGGTCGTCGAGGAACTGTCGCGGAGTGGTGGGCCAGGCGGTGATGCCGGCCTTCTTCCACAGGGCCTTGTTGTAGACGAAGCCGTTGGCCGTGCCGAAGCTCGCGATGCCGTAGACCTTGCCGTCGACGTCCGTCTTGTCGGTGAAGCGGTACGTGCCCCGCAGGGAGGCCGTGGATCCCAGTGGCGCGAAGAACTTCGGGTAGTCCCCCTTGGCGATGACCGCGGGGATCATCAGGACGTCCCCGTAGTTCGCCGTGTTCATACGGATCTTGACTTCGCCCTCGTAGTCGGTGATGCCCTCGAACTTCACCTTCACCTTCGGGTAGATCTTGCCGAACTCGTCCGCGTACCTCTTCATCGCGCCGTTCTGCACGAGGTCGGTGCGGTGGGTCAGAACGGTGATGGTGCCCGAGACGGCCTCCGGGTCCGTCGGCGCGGTGGCGGTCTCGTTCGACGGTGTGCCCCCTGAACTGCACCCCGCGACGGCCAGCATCGCGGTGGTGAGCAGAGCGGCGCTCAGCGTCTTCCTCCCCATGTGCCCAACTCCTTCCGGGGGTTACGGCTCGGGCTCCGACGTTGACGGCACTATGGCAGCCGCTAGTGAACCGGTAAAGCTGAGAGATTACCCGCGATATCCAATCGTTATCCGTCACTGTGTGCCACTGCCCTCTCTGCGCCTTTCACCTGCACTGACTTCTCGATGGTGCGACGGGGTAAGGGACTAGACCGGTTCATGAAGCTGGCGTTAGGTTGAGTGCGTCGCAGAGAACTGGCCCGCCCCGCCCTGCCGATAGGAGCCGCACATGAAGGACGTCATCCAGCTCAGCGAGGGCTGGAGCCTGCACCACGACGGGACGCGGCTGCCCGCCACGGTCCCCGGCTGCGTCCACACCGACCTGCTGGCCGCCGGCGTGATCCCCGACCCCTACCTAGGGCGCAACGAGCAGCAGGTCGCGTGGGTGGGGCACCGGGCGTGGACGTACACCCGCGACCTGGCGGCGGACGACACCGCCCCCGGCTTCCACGAACGCACCGACCTCGTCTTCGACGGCCTCGACACCGCCGCCGTGATCACGGTGGACGGCCGGGAGCTCGGCCGCACCCGCAACATGCACCGCCGCTACCGCTTCGACGTCACCGGCGTCCACGGCGGGCTGCGCGTGGACTTCGCCTCCGCGTACGACGAGGCGGCGTCCGTGCGCGCGCTGACCGGTGAACGGCCGGGCGTCTATCCGGAACCGCTCCAGTACATCCGCAAGATGGCCTGCAACTTCGGCTGGGACTGGGGCCCGACCCTGGTGACCGCCGGTATCTGGCGCCCGGTCCGGCTGGAGCGGTGGTCGACGGCCCGGCTGGCCCGGGTGCGCCCGCTGGTCACGGTCGCCGACGGCGAGGGCCGGGTGGAGCTCCATGTCGAGCTGGAACGCACCGCCCGGGGCGTGGGCCGCCGGCTCGCCCTGCGGGCCACGGTGGCGGGCGCCGAGGCGCGTGCCGTGGTGGACGGCGAGCACGCGGTGCTGCACCTGCGGGTGCCCGAGGCCGCGCTCTGGTGGCCACGGGGGTACGGGGAACAGCCTCTCCACGACCTGGAGTTGACCCTGCTGGACCAGGCTGCGGACCAGGCCCGGACGCTGGACTCCTGGCGGCGCCGGATCGGATTCAGGACCGTCGAGATCGACCGCTCCCGCGACGAGCACGGCACGGGCTTCACCTTCGTCGTCAACGGCGTACGGCTCTTCGCCCGCGGCGTGAACTGGATCCCCGACGACGCCTTCCCGTCCCGCGTCACACCCGAGCGCTACCGGACCCGGCTGCGGCAGGCCGCCGAGGCGGGCGTGGATCTCGTACGGATCTGGGGCGGCGGCATCTACGAGGACGACGCCTTCTACGACGCCTGCGACGAACTCGGGCTCATGGTCTGGCAGGACTTCCTCTTCGCCTGCGCCGCCTACCCCGAGGAGCAGCCGCTGCGCGGCGAGGTGGAGGCGGAAGCACGCGACAACGTTGTCCGACTGATGCCGCACCCCAGCCTCGTCCTGTGGAACGGCAACAACGAGAACCTCTGGGGCTTCCGCGACTGGGACTGGGAGCCCGCTCTCGCCGGCGACTCCTGGGGCGGCGGCTACTACCTGGACCTGCTGCCCCGCGTCGTCGCCGACCTGGACCCCACCCGCCCCTACACCGCGGGCAGCCCCTGGTCCGGCTCGTGGGAGCACCACCCCAACGACCCCGCGCACGGCACCCACCACTCCTGGGAGGTGTGGAACCGGCGCGACTACGCCGACTACCGCGCCTCGGTGCCCCGCTTCGTCGCCGAGTTCGGCTGGCAGGGTCCGCCCGCGATGACGACGCTGCGCCGCGCGCTGCCCGGCGAGCGGCTCGCACCCGACTCCCCGGGCATGCTGCACCACCAGAAGGCCGAGGACGGAGCCGGGAAGCTCAACCGGGGCATCGCCCGCCACTTCACCCCGCCCGAGGACGACTTCGACCGCTGGCACTATCTCGCCCAACTGGTGCAGGCCCGCGCGGTGGCCGCCGGGATCGAGCACTGGCGCGCGCACTGGCCGGTGTGCGCCGGCACCGTGGTCTGGCAGCTCAACGACTGCTGGCCGGTCAGCTCCTGGGCGGCCATCGACGGCGACGGCCGCCCCAAGCCGCTCTACCACGAACTGCGCCGCGTCTACGCGGACCGCCTCCTCACGCTCCTGCCCCCGGCGGGGGACGCCGGGGCCCCGACCCTCGCCGTGGTCAACCAGTCCGCCGAGCCCTGGCACACCCCCGTCCGCCTGCGGCGGCTGCGCGCGGACGGATCCACCGTCCAGGAGACCGTGCTCGACGTGACGGCCGCGCCGCGCTCGGTGGTCCGCCCGACCGTCCCCGACGACCTGGTACCGGACCGGCGGTCGGCGAAGGAGTTCCTGGTGGCCGACGCCGACGGCCACCGGGCGCTGCACTTCCCCGTCCCCGACAAGGACTTCGCCCACCCCGCACCCCGCTACGACGTCGAGGTAGGCGCCCCGGCCCCGAGCCTGGACGGTGACGGCGGCGGTAGTGTCGAGGTCGTGGTGACAGCACAGACCCTGGTACGAGATCTCCTGCTGCAGGCCGACCGGCTCGGCCCGCACGCCGTCTGCGACAGCGGTCTGCGCACACTGCTGCCCGGCGAGCGGGCCCGGTTCCGGATCAGCGGGCTCACCGGCGACATCGGTACCAGTGTCAACACCGGCACCGATGCCAACGCGGTGCGTTCAGCCCTGTTCTGCGTGGAACCCCATTGAACCCTCCCCCTGCTGAAGCCGAGGGATTCCTGGCTCAAGCAGCTCGTTCGCTCGGCGAGCGGACCAGTCTGACGCTCTCAGCACCAGCCGGGACGGAACCTGCCCGGTTGCCCGTTAGGACAAAGGAGTTGCGCGTGCTTGGCTCTCGCAACGCACGACAGTCAGCTTACCGAACCGTGTGGGCAGTCTTTCGCCTTTTGGATGGAATCTCATTCCCTGCCCTGCTCCGCAGGGGGCCGATTCATCACCCGGCCCGAGCCGGAGCCTTCCTCGGAGGTTTCAGGTGAGCGCGCCCGCCGAACGCGTGACCATCAAGGACGTCGCGGCGGCCGCCGGCGTCTCCAAGGGTGCGGTGTCGCTGGCGTTCAACCACAAGCCGGGCGTCTCCGAGGCCACCCGCGAGCGCATCTTCGCCGCGGCCCGGCGGCTGGGCTGGGCGCCGAACTCCTCGGCGCGCAGCCTGTCCCGGCAGTCCGTCGACACCATCGGCCTGGCGATCTGCCGTCCGGCCCGGCTGCTGGGCCTGGAGCCGTTCTACATGGAGTTCATCTCCGGCATCGAGAGCGTGCTCGCCGAACGCCGCTGCTCCCTGCTGCTGCGCCTGGTCAGCAGCCTGGAGGAGGAGATCGTCCTCCAGGAGACCTGGTGGCGGGAGCGCCAGGTGGGCGGCTCCATCCTGGTCGACTTCCACCGCGACGACCCGCGCCTCGGCCCCCTCAGGGCGCTCGGGCTGCCGGCGGTGGCAGTGGGGCATCCCAGCCTGACCGGGGGACTGCCCTCGCTGTGGACCGACGACGCCACCGCCACCGCCGAGGCCGTGCGCTATCTGGCGGCCCTGGGCCACCGCAGGATCGCCCGCGTGGGCGGACCGGCGGACCTGGGCCACAGCGCCATCCGCTGGGCCGCCTTCCGGGAGACGATGGAGGGCCTCGGCCTGGACGACGGCCTGCACGCGGAGACCGGCTTCTCCGGCGAGGAGGGCGCCCGCGCCACCCGCTCGCTGCTGCTCACGGCCGACCGCCCCACGGCGATCGTCTACGACAACGACCTCATGGCCGTCGCCGGGCTGGGCGTGGCGGCGGAGATGGGCATCTCCGTCCCCGACGAGCTGTCCCTGCTCGCCTGGGACGACTCCCAACTGTGCCGGCTCACCCATCCGACCCTGTCGGCCATGAGCCACGACGTGCACGGCTTCGGCGCGCAGGTGGCGCGGGTGCTGTTCGAGGTGATCGCGGGTGAGGACGTCCCGTCCCGCCCGGTGGCGACCCCCTCGCTCGTCCCGCGCGCGTCCACGGCACCGCCGCGGCCGTAGGCGGGGGCGGGGCGGGAGTGCGACGCGCCCGCGGTGCTCTTGGTGCTCGTGGTGCTGTGGTGCCCGCGGTGCCTGCGGTGCCCGCGGTGCCTGCGGTGCCCGCGGTGCTTGCGGCCCCCGCCGGGTCGGCTGGGCGCGACGCGGCCGCGGGCACTACGCGGGCTTGCGGCTCCCGGGTCTCGGCTGGGTCTCTGGTCTTTGGCCTCCGGCCCCGGTCGGTCTGCGGCTCCCGGGTCTCGGCTGGTGTCTGGTCTCTGGCCCCGGTCGGTCTGCGACTCCCAGGTCTCGGCTGGTCCCTGGCCACTGCCCCGGCCGACTTGCGGCTACGAAGGCCGGCGGCCTTGGCGAATTCGGCCTGGTCGGCGGTCTGCGGCTCCGGCTGGTCCGTGGATCTCGCGCCTGGGCCGGGGTGTGGCGGTGGCCTGTGGTCCCCGGCGAATCCGGCCGGTCTGCGGCCTGCGGCCCTGGTTGGTCGCTGGATCCCGCGCGTCGGAGGGAGCGCGACGCGGGGCTGCGGCCCCGGCGTACCTGGACGGTCTGCGGCTCCGGTGCTCCGCACGTCCCTGCGTGTCCCCATGTCTCGCGGGTCTGCGGTCTCGCCGGTTTATGGTCCCGCGGGCCTGCGGGGACGTGCGGAGGGCTGTGCCACCGTCAGGAGGCGCGGCAGGGCCTCTCTCCGGCAGGTTGGCGCAAACCCTCCGATCATTCCTTGCCCCTTCCCTTCCGGGTGGTCAGGAGGTGGGGGCGATGGTGCAGGTGCGGCCGTTGAGGGTGAAGGCGGCGGGGACGCCGTTGCCGCCCGTCGAGGAGCCGTTCAGGCCGAAGCTCACCTGGCCGCCCGCGGGGATGGTGCGGGTCCAGGACTCGTTGGTGGCGCTGACCTGGTTGCCGCTCTGCGTCGCCTTCGCGTTCCAGACCGAGTTGATCCGCTGGCCGCCCTGGAAGGCGAAGTCCAGTTCCCACCCGTCGACCGCCTGGGTGGAGAGGTTGCGGATGGTGACGTCCGCGTTGAAGCTGCTGCCCCAGTCGCTCAGCTTGTAGCCGACGGCGCAGGCGGCGGCGGTGTCGCCGCGGCCGGTGGTGGCGGTGACGGTGGCCGAGCGCGGTGAGCGGTTGCCGGCCGCGTCGTGGGCGTAGACGGCGAAGGCGTAGGTGGTGTTCGCCGTGAGGCCGGTGACGGTGACGCCGGTCGTCGCCGAGGAGGCGACGGCGGTCTCCGTGGTGCCGTCGACACGTACGACGTCGTAGCCGGTGACCGCGGTGTCGTCGGTGGCGGCCGGCCAGGTCAGGCGGAGGCTGTCGGCCGTGGCGTCGGAGGCGGTCGGCATGCCCGGCGCGGTGGGCGGTGTGGTGTCGGCGCTGCCGCCCGAGAAGACAGTGGCCTCCTTCGCGGTGGCCTTGATGCCGTTGGCGCCGTCGAAGAGCCGCTGGCCCCAGGCCGTGGGCTTGCTCGCGTCGAAGTTCTGGACGAGGTCGAGGTATTCGACGCCGCCGCTGTTGCCGCTCCAGGACCAGCCCAGGTAGCCGATGCCCAGCGACTGGGCAGTGGACATGATGGCATCCTCGTCGGGGTCGCCGTCGGAGTGCATGTTGCCGAACTCGCCGACGACCACGGGCAGGTTCGCGCTGACGAAGTGGTCGAGGTAGTCGGTGACCTCGGCGGCGGTGTCGTAGACGCCGTACATGTGGATGTCGAAGACGGTGTTCCGGTCGGGGTCGGCGGCGAAGACACCGGCGGCGTTGTCGCGCATCGTGAACGACCAGTCCTGGCCCCAGTTGGGGGCGTCGACCATGAGGGTGTGGTCGATGCCGCCGGCGCGCAGCCGGGCGATGGCGGTCTCGGTGTCGTTGGTCCAGGTGCCGTAACCGGCGTTCCCGTACGGCTCGTTGCCGATGTCGACGATGACGTACTTCTCCTGGCCCGCGAGGGCGTCCTTGATGCTCAGCCAGTAGTCGACGGCCTTGGACAGCGGTACCGCGGCACCCGCCTCGCCGTTGCCGGTGGTGTCGTGGGCCTCCAGGACGCACACGAGGCGGTTCTGCTTGCACTGGTCGATCACGTGGGTGACGTCCGCGGTGTCGTTCCTGGTCCACTGGTCGCCCGTGCTGAGCACGACCCGCACGGAGTTGGCGCCCTTCGCCTTGATGTCCTTCAGCGCCTGGTCGGTGCGGCTGGAGTACCAGGTGTGGGCGTGGTTGACGCCGCGCAGGACGAAGTCCGCGCCGTTGGCGTCGAGCAGGCGGCCGTCGCGGACCTGGAACCCGGCGGTGGCGGTCGCGGTGGCGTCGGTGGTGGCGGCCTCGGCGTGCGGGGTGAAGGCCAGAAGAGAGGCGCACAGGGCGAGGACGGTGCCTGTGGCGGCGGTGAGTCTTCTTCTCATGGGGTGCTCCCGGGTCGAGGGGGCACGACAGGTGGGAAATTGCGAAAGTCTCGCTGATGGAAACCGGTTCAGCGCGGGTTCAGTACGTTCTGTGGTGCCTCATTCCTGTCGGTGCGCTCCCTGGCGTGGGTGCGGGAGCGCTGTTCGCTCCCGCCGGGCGACCACTGTGTCGGGAGCGGGTGACGTTGTCCAGAAGGCGTGGAGGGTTTAGAAGGTGTTTAGTGAATTCTTTCCGGTGCGCAGCGGGGCGCGGCAATCTTGCGCGGGCGATAAACCGGTATATTCGCCCTGATCTCTGATTGAGCGAGGCGTGGGGGCGACGGTGACGACGGGCCGGGTGTCGTCGCGCACCGTGTCGCTGTTGGGCCGAACAGGTGACATGGCGTAAGAATTGGCTGATGCAGGCGATCAGCGCGAGTCAGGTCAGGGGGAGCCGGTGAACAGCTACGACGTCACCGATGAACAGTGGGAGGGGCTCGCCCAGGTCGTCCCGTTGCGGGGCCGCGACGCCTGGCCGTCCGCGGTGAGCCACCGAGCGCTCCCGGAGGCGGAGACGGAGACGCGGCGCCGGTTCGTCGTGCTCAGGGTGAACGTGTTCGCGGACGCCCGTGATGTCGCCGAGACGCTGATGGCGGGCGTCCCGGTGCTGCTGGACCTCACCGGTGCCGAGACCGAGGTGGCCAAGCGGGTGCTGGACTTCAGCACGGGCGTCGTCTTCGGCCTGGCGAGCGGGATGCACCGGGTCGACCGGAACGTGTTCCTGCTGACGCCGGCCGGCACCGAGGTGAGCGGGCTGATGGAAGGGGCGGCGGCTCCCGGCGCGTGAGCCGGGACGGCGGACTGCCGGGGGCCGTCCCCCGATCGTAGGAAGGCGGGCCGGGCGGAACGGTTCGCCCGTGCGGTAGGGCCCTACCGTCCGGGCATGTCCGTGTTCCCGGCGTCCGCCATGCCCCTGTCCGAGCCGTCCTCGTCCGAGCCGTCCTCGTCCGAGCCGTCCTTGCCCGAGACGGCCTCGCCCAGGCCTGCTGCCGCGCCCCCGTCCGCGTCCCCGTCCACCTCCCGTACGTCCCCGAGCCCGACCCCGCCGGAGCGGCCGTGTGTCACCGAACTGCGGCTGTCCGCCTTCGCCGGGCACCGCGGCTCCCGCTTCCCGCTCGGGCCGCTCACGCTTCTGGCCGGGCCCAGCGGCTGCGGCAAGACCAGCGCGCTCAGGGCGTACGAGGCGCTCGCCCGGCTCGGCGGCGGTGCCGAACTCGACGAGGTGTTCCCGGATCCCGGCGCCTGCGTTCCCGAGCGCGCGCGGCCGGACGCCCAGCACCGCCGCGGATTCCGGATCGGCTGTACGGCGGACGGCCCCCAGGGGCCGGTGCGGCTGGATCTGGCCGTGCAGGCCGAGCCCGGACTGCGCGTCGTGGGGGAGAGGCTGACGGCCGGCGGGCGCGTCCTGCTGGAGACGGCGCTGCGCGATCCTGGCCGGCGGGCCGTCCAGGCGACCTGGTACACGGCCGGCTCGACGGTGGTGACCAGGGCGCCGCTGCCCGACGACCGGCTCGGCACCGCGCTGTTGCCGCTGCGGGTGGCCGGGAAGACCGAGGGGCAGCGGCAGGTGCTCGCCGCCGCGGAGCAGATGGTGGTCGCCCTGAGGTCGGTGTACGTGTGCCAGCCGCGGCCCGCACGGATGCGCGGGCCGGCGCCGGTCGGAACGGGACGTCTGATGCGCGGGTGCGACAACCTGGCCGCCGTCCTGTGGCGTACCCGCACCGAGTGCGGGCGGCGGCACGGGCTGCTGGTGGAGGCGGTGCGCGCCGGATGCGCGGGGCCGGTGGCCGATGTGCTCGCCGAGCCGGTGGGCGACGGGCGGGTGCGGGCGGTGCTGGATCGCGGGGACGGGGTGCGCACCGGGTTCGAGCGGCTGGGCGACGGCGAACTGCGGTACGCGGCGCTGGCGTTGGTGCTGCTGACGGGGCCGGGGGTGCTGGACGTCGACCCGGTGGGGGAGGTGCCGGCGGCGTTGCAGACGCTGACGGTGCTCTGCGACGACTTCGGCACGGGGCTGGACCCCCGGCAGCGCGACGGGCTGCTGCGGCTGGCGGCGCGGATGTGCGAACGGGGCCACATCCGCCTCGCCGGGGCGGTGAGCGACGGGGAGTGGGCGGGTGCGGTGGGGGAGGCGGGACAGGCGCGAGTGGTAGACCTGGTGCGGTGACCGATCACCATGAGGAACGCGAGGAGTCCCGGGGCCCCGGGGACGTGGACCTGGCCGGGTTGCAGCGCCGGCTCGCGGAGTTCGCCGCCGCGCGCGACTGGCAGCCGTACCACACCCCGAAGAACCTGGTGGCCGCGCTCAGCGTGGAGGCGTCCGAACTGGTCGAGATCTTCCAGTGGCTGACTCCGGAGGAGTCGGCGCGGGTCATGGCCGACCCGGAGACCGCCCACCGTGTGCGCGACGAGGTGGCGGACGTCCTCGCCTATCTGCTGCAACTGTGCGAAGTGCTCGACGTGGATCCCCTGGCAGCGCTCTCGGCGAAGATCGACCGCATGGTCGGTCGCGTAGTCGCCGAGGGCCGCCGCGACCAGCCGGGTGTCGTTGGTGCGCAGGGCGTCGCGCACGAGCGGCAGACCGCCGTCGCCGAC